>JBFEWT010000012.1:0-30185 GCA_041546225.1 Sulfurimonadaceae bacterium | reverse complement strand
TTTGTCTTCATTGTTTGCAAGGATATCGTCGATGATCGCTTCGAGCGCACCGGTGTCGCTCATCTGCTTGAGCCCGAGCTTCTCAATAGCGTCGTCGACACTGCTCTCGTTCTCCATGAGGTAGTCAAGCACCTCTTTGGCGGCCTTTCCGCTGATGGTGTTGTCTTCAATACGCTTGACGATCGTTGCGAGCTTCTTCGCATCGACCGGCGAATTCTCGATGGTCACACCGCCCTTGAGGCGGGCGAGCAGCTCGACCGTAAGCCAGGTAACGCTGTTTTTCGCACTCGCGCCTTCGGCGAGCATCGACTCGAAGTAGTGTGCCATCTCCAGCTGCGAACAGATGACTCCCGCATTGTATTCGTTCATACCGAACTCACTGACGAAGCGTGCGCGCTTCTGGTCCGGGAGTTCCGGGATCTGCGTCGCCTCGGCATACATCTCGTCGTCTACCACGACTTTGAGCAGGTCAGGCTCGGGGAAGTAACGGTAATCCGCCGCCTCTTCCTTGCCGCGCATTGAGCGGGTCTCCTGCTTGTTCTGGTCGAAAAGGCGGGTCTCCTGAACGATCTCTTCATCGTAGACACCGTCTTCCCACGCTTCGATCTGACGCTCGACTTCTACCTCGATCGCTTTATGGATAAACTTGAAGCTGTTGATGTTCTTGATCTCTACGCGGGTGTAGAGCTTCTCATCGCCTTTGGGACGGATGGAGACGTTGACGTCGACACGGAAGGAGCCCTCTTGCATGTTCGCGTCGCTGATGTCGATATAGCGCACGATGGAGTGCAGTTTCTTGAGGTAGAGCACCGCTTCGTCGGCAGAGCGCATATCCGGCTCGGAAACGATCTCCAGCAGCGGCGTACCGGCACGGTTCAGGTCGACCTTGGACGTGCTGCCTTCGTGGATGTTCTTGCCCGCATCCGCTTCGATATGCGCACGGTTGATGCGGATCGTCTTGTGCGAACCGTCTTCAAAATCGATCTCAAGCTCCCCATGCTCGACGACAGGCGTATAGAGCTGCGTGATCTGGTAGGCGCTCGGGCTGTCGGGATAGAAGTAGCTCTTGCGGTCGAAGAACGACGTACGGTTGATGGTCGCATCGATGGCGGTACCGAACATCACCGATTTGCGCAGTACCTCTTTGTTAAATACCGGCAATGCACCCGGCAGTGCAAGACAGGTAGGACAGGTGTTGGTGTTCTGTTTATGATTAAAACTGGTCGGACAGGAACAAAAGAGTTTTGAGTTGGTGTTTAACTGCGTGTGAACTTCAAGGCCGATAACGACTTCAAACATAAAATTCCTTCTAATTGTCTATAAAGTAACGGATAGAGGCGAAGCCGTAACAGCCGGCAGATTCGACCTCTTTGACCTGCGCCGGCGTCACAATGCCGCCCAGCGCAAAAATAGTAATAGAGATTTTAGCCACTCTTTCTTTTAAATCCTCTAAACCCTTGGGATTTCCCTTGCCCGGAGAGTAAAAAACCGGGCTGTAGGTCACCGCGTCGGCACCGAGCTCCGCGGCACGTTCAAGCTCTTCTTGGGTATGGGTGCTGATGATGACGTAAAGGCCCTTGGCCTTTGCGGCAGGGATATCATCAAACTGCGAAGAAGTAAGGTGTACGCCGTAAGCGTTCAGCCTGCTTGCAAGCGCGTAATCGCCATGCAGTAATGCTTTGACACGCTCTTTCGCGGCCAGCGCCAAAAACGAGCCGGCCATCTTTTCATAATGCGCAGCATCCGCCTCTTTATCGCGGTAACAGAGCATATCGGGACGGTGACGTTTGAGAACCGTTTCCAGACGGCATGTGAGTGAATCGGGGGTATTACCGTATATCGCGGGGTCGGTAATGAGGTAGGCTTTCAAGTGCGGTCTCTACGACTCTTTCAAGCGGTTACGTATATCCTGAAGAAGACGTGTCTGCTTTTTCACCTCTTCGACCTTCTCGCGGTACAGGCTCATCGTTTCAAGCAGCAAGATACCGAACAGGCCGGCAAAAACGAACATCGCGGTAAAAAAGAGTGCCGTAGGAAAACCGAGGAAAGAGAAGAGAGAGAAAACAACCCAGGCACCGATGATGATAAATGCCCAGGAGACGCCCAGAAGGAAGCTTAAAATCGCATCATAGGTGCTTCGCTTCATGGGGCTTCTTTACTTAGTGATCGTCGTGAAGGAGAACGGCGCCACCAAGGTATACGTATGTCAGCATCATGAAGATGAACGCCTGCAGGAATGCCATGAACGTAAGCAGTGCAAACGGGATCATCGGAAGCAGCCACGGAGCAAGCATCAAGATGACCATCAGGAACATGTCGTCACCCTTGACGTTACCGAAAAGACGGAAGCTCAGAGAGATGATACGCGAGATGTGTGAAACGATCTCGATCGGGAACATCAACCATGCCAACCACCATACAGGACCCATGAAGTGTTTCATGTAGGCAACGATGCCGTTACGGCGGATACCTTCGAAGTTATAGTAGACGAAGACGACCAGCGCCAGAGCCAATGTAAAGTCAAGGAACGCACTCGGCGCTTCAAAGCCCGGGATAATACCGATAAGGTTGGCAATACCGACGAAAAGGCCGATAGTCGCGACAAGCGGCAGATACTGGCGCGCTTTCTCTTTACCCATAACATCTGAACCCATATAAAGCACACCCTGAAGATATGCCTCCATCAGGTTCTGGATACCCGTAGGTACAACACGTAGGTTTGCCGTTGCCATTTTTGCAAGAAAAATAACGATAGCAGCTGTCAAAAGCATGTGCGTCAGGAAGATAAACGAGTGATCATGACTGATCAATCCGAAGAATGTAAACAATTCACCCATAGAAGTGTCCCTTGTTTAATATTAAAGTTGAGCGAATTTTACATACTTTTGGATTAAACCTAGATAAGGGCAGACCCAAAAGCGTATTTATTTTGTCTATAAAATCGACATGACCTGTATATAAATAGGGCGAAATTATAGTTACTTTAATTTTTAAAAGGTAAAATCTAACTACATTTCATAATTAAAGTTCAACTCATGAATGAAAAAATAAAAGCACTTGTCCCTTTCTCCAAGACCCTGAACGTCTTATATGTTGAGGACAATGAGCTCGCACGCGAGAACATCCTGCAGTTTCTCGAGCACTTCTTTGACAGTATAACCGTTGCCGTTGACGGCCAAGCCGGCCTCGAGTCCTACGAAGATGCTGCTTTCGACCTCATCATCACCGACATCAATATGCCGAGAATGAACGGTATAGAGATGGCGTCGGCCATACGTGATACAAACAAAGAGATACCTATCCTCATCCTCTCCGCTTATGACGATATCCGCTATTTTCTTGAAGGTATCAAACTCGGTATCGACGGCTACCTCATCAAGCCCATCGACCTGGACCAGTTTGTAAACATCCTCACCAAGACGATCGAAAAAATCCGTCTGCAACGGGAGAACGAGGACTATAAACACAACCTCGAGCAGCGCGTTGAAGAGGAGATCGAAAAACGCAAAGAGAAAGAGAAGATGCTTCAAAACCGCTCCAAGATGGCCGCGATGGGAGATATGATCGATGCCGTAGCGCATCAGTGGGCACAGCCGCTCAGCACTATCAAGCTGCAGTCACAGCTTATTGCGCTGAGACATACGGACCTGCCGGACATCAAAGAGACGGTTAAGGAGATCAACCTGCAGATCGACCATCTCAACCAGACACTCAAAGAGTTCCGCACCTTTTTGCTTCCGGATAAACCGAAGACCGTCTTTAACATCTTCAAGACAATCGACACCGTGCTTCTGCTCATGAAAGACGCCCTGAAAGCACAGAAGGTCCACGTTAAAATTGAAGGCGATTCCACCCTGAAGCTTAACGGTATCGAGAATGAGATCAAACATATCTTTATCAACCTCATCAACAATGCCATCGATGCGTTTACTGCCAACGGTATTGAAGAGCGATCCCTCACCATCACTCTCAGCGGCGATGAGAAGAAGCTCTCCATAAGCGTTCAGGACAACGCAGGAGGGATCCCCGAAGATATCATCGATACGCTTTTCAAACCCAATGTAAGCACCAAGGCCCAAAGCAGCGGGATAGGCCTCTATATGAGCCAGCAGATCGCACAGAAACACGGCGGCAGTCTGCGCTTTGAAAACGTCGGCGACGGTGCCAGGTGTATCTTTGAACTTCCCCTTCAGGGAGAATAACAGCACAGACCCTGCCAAAGGCTCCCTATGATCAAGTCGACCGTTGCCTTGCTGCTGTTAAGCTGCTGCGTAAGCGCAGAGTGTATCTACCGCGTCGACGCCGCCCTCACTCCTTCAAAAAACACGCTTCATGTCACTGCAGCCATCCAGGACAGCGATCCGATCCTCCTTAAAGATATCGGAAAGTTTCCCGTTGAGAACTCTGAAGCGCTCATAGAGAAGATGCAGCTGGGAAGCCGTGCGCTTACCTTCAGCTACAGCCTCACTGACGAGACGGCCATCAATGAGGACTTTATCATGCTGCTGGAGAACTGGTTGCCGACTGCCGATGCGCTCTGCCGTTTTGAAAGCACCGTCACCCTGCCTGAAGGGTATGAAGCCATCACTGAACACGACTACATGCGTAAAGAAGCAGTGGCCGGCAAGGCGCGCTTTACATTCAGCATGCAAAACCCCATCGACCATCTCTCGCTCATCGCTTCAAAAGCATACGAACCGCGCAGGATTGAGTATAACGGCATAACCATCAACACCTATTTTTTTACAAAAGACGTTCACCTCAGCGAACGCTACTTTGAAAAGACAAAAGCATACATCGCCATGTATGAAGCGATGATAGGGCCCTACCCCTATAAAAGCTTCTCCATCGTGGAGAACCGCCACCAGACAGGCTACTCCATGCCCACCTTTACGCTCATCGGCGACCGACTCATCGACAAGCCCTACCTCATAGACCGCTCTTTGGGACACGAGATCGTTCACCAGTGGTTCGGCAACGGCGTCTTTAACGACTTTGCCACCGGCAACTGGGTCGAAGGTCTCGCCACCTACCTGAGCGACCACCACCTCAAAACGCTTAAGATGAGCGACCTTGTCTACCGCAAACAGACCCTCGACACGTTTATGAACGCGGTGACACCGGAAAAGGACTTCTCCCTCATCACGTTCCATCACCGTTTCGACAGAGCGAGTATGAGCATCGGCTACGGAAAGGGGATGTTCCTGTTTCACATGCTGCGCAAAGAGATGGGGGAGGAAGCTTTTTATGAAGCACTGCGAGCTTTCTACAGCCGGTTCAGGTCACACTACGCCGACTACAATGACATCGTCACACTCTTTTCAAAACATGCCGGGCGCGACCTGAAACCCTTCTTCTTCCAGTGGCTCTATGCCAAAGGCCTGCTCGACCTGCGTATAGACGATCTCTCCTATGACAGCGAGAAGGGTATGGTGAAATTCCGTATCGTACAGCAAAAACGCCGCCGCAGTTTTGACGTGCCGCTTGAGGTCACCCTTGAGTGCAGCGACAAGAGCGTGCACCGCGAAGTGCGTATGGACAAGCTCGAGCAGCGATTTGAACTCTCCAGCGACTGCCGTCCGAAGCGCATTATCCTTGACGAACAGTACGCACTCCTGCGCAGCCTTGGCGACGAGGAGAAACTCCTCACCATCGGCACCCTTGAACAGCTTGAAGGCTTCAACATCATCGGAGCCGACCAGGAGGACCAGGCACTTTTGCAGACGCTTTTCAAACATGCCCACTTCGTTAACAGCGACAAGGAGATAGGCAAGGATAATCCGCACAGGAACAGCGTCTATGTCAATGCGGCAAAAAGCCTTCCCGGCGTATATAAAGAGATGTTTGATACACATGAGGGAGATATGACGCTGCAAACGATCCGGGACGCACGCAACGGCGGTGCGATCGTGCTGCTGGAGTACCCAAAAGGAGAACTGGCGTCGCTGGCCGCACGCCTCAAATACTATTCATCCTACTCGAAGATCGCCATCAAGGGGCATAAAAGCCTCTTCAAACGGCTCTGCGCGACACAGAACGGTATAGCAGCGACGCTGCCTTAAATACTGAGGTGCTGATGCTCGTTTCGTGCAGCCCTCATATCCGAGTCGATCGCTTCTTTTAACGCTTCAAGCGACTCAAAACGCTGATTGTCACGGATGAATGCGATGAAACTGATGGCGGCTGCTTCAGTGCACTGCACCGTCGTGTCCATGATGTGCGTCTCCACGGCGAAAGAGCCGTCGGTGGTGACGCGGTGGCCGACGAATGAAACGGAAGGGTGGTAGTGCTCTTCGCCGTCGATACGCGTCAGCGTGGCGTAGACACCCTCTTTGGGAAGCAAAAAGCCTTCGCTTTCGATATTGATCGTCGGTACCAGCTCTTTGGCCCCGATCCCCTGACCGCTCACCACTCTGCCGCGAACGGTATAGTCATGCCCCAAAAAGGCATTGGCGCCGCGGATATCGCCCATCTCGATCTTGTGACGTATCTTGTGCGCATGGACGGCATCGTTGTTGAGTGCTACCGCATCGATGATGACCACTTCGCCCTCAAATAGCCGTTTCAGGTCATCATGGGAGCATTGGCGGTCTTTCCCGAAATGAAAATCATACCCGACGACGATCTTCTTCAGTGAGGGGAACTCTGTTGTCAGTTTGGCGATAAAGCCTTTGCCGTCAAGATCGCGGATGCTGTCAAGCGGGTAATAGTTGATCGGATAATGGGTGAAGTTTTCACGCTCGCGTCCGGGTGTCAGGTTGGCATAACCGGTCTCAATGGCTATGATAAGCCCATTCTCCCCAAGTGCATCGAAAAGATGCTGGTGGCCGATATGCATGCCGTCGAAGCCGCCGATGGCAATAGCATCAATCTTTTTTGAAACAGTAACAGTACTCAATATTTCCCTCTTTTCCAGACAGTGTTGAAGGCGACTTCGCGATCAACTGCCATTTTTTCAGCGTACAGGCATCTTCAAAACGCACCATCGCCTCTGCTATCGCTTTCTCATCTTTGACGACACCGTTGCGGTCGCGTTTGGCTTCGCGCCCCACCTCGAACTGCGGCTTGAAGAGCAGGATGATCCATTGCGATGCCAGCCTGTCTACATCGTCGAGAATATGCAGCAGCGAGATAAACGACACGTCGCTCACCACAAGCTCGAAACGCTCTTGCGGTGCGAAAGCGCGGATATCCATCTTCTCTATCGAAGTGACCCGCGCATCGGCTCTGAGTCTTGGGTGCAGCTGATCCGAGCCGACATCTACCGCGCAGACATGCGCGGCACCCTCTTCGAGCAGCACTTCGGTAAAACCGCCCGTACTCGCACCGATGTCCAGTGCGCGCATATTTGCCGGCGTAAAAGGAAGTTCCGGCAGAAAGCCCTTGAGCTTGCCCGCCGCACGGCTGACATACATCCCTTCCGCATCCACTTCAACACGTGCATCCTCTACCGAGAAGGCAGGTTTTGTGACCACTTTCGCATTGACGCGCACTTTGCCCGATTTGATGAGTTCCTGCGCTTTGTTACGGCTTTCCGTCACATTCTGCTCGACAAGGTAGTGGTCAAGTCTCACTAAAATTGTACCTCAACTGCGCCGTAACCGTACTGAATATACATGTCATATGTCGTCGAGACATCCTGCAGACCGAACGACGTCAGGTCATACCCTATCTTGATGCTTACATCTTCGACAAAACGCAGTGCGAAACCGCCGCCTACAAGAAGTGCCGCCGCACTGCTCGAGCGATTCACCGTACCCGACTCATTCCAGGTGATCTCGCCCGCTCCGAACTTTGCGAAGAGGTCCAGAGTGTCATTGTAGAGCGGGTAGTGCGCAACGGCAGCGACGCTTAAAAGCGTAAACTGCTCCTCGACCTTGCCGTAACTGCTGTGTTCTCCCTCGTAGGCATTAAAGTGCGTATAATCCAGCTCGACGGAAAAGTGTTCGTTGAGATACGCTCCCGCGTAGCCGCGCAGAAGCGTTCGCGTCTCTGGTTTTTCGGCAACATAATAGCCGTCATCCTCAAGCAGGCTGATGCCGTAGCCAATACCCAGGTAGGGACCGCTGCGTTCGGCCGAAAAGAGTGAGGCCGCCAACACCAAAAGGATAAAATATCTCATAACATCTCCCGCATTTCGTTCTCGGTCAGCACCGCAACACCCAGCGATACCGCTTTGTCATACTTGCTGCCCGCGTCCTCGCCGTAGATGACGTAGTCGGTCTTTTTCGAGACCGACCCGGAGACTTTGGCGCCGAGGGCCTCGAGCATCGTCTTGATCTCCGGGCGCGGCTGGCTCATCGAGCCGGTAAGCACCACCGTCTTGCCTTTGAACGCGTTATCGGCGACATCGGCTTTCTTGGCCGGTTCAAGCGGCTGCAGCAGCGCTTCGAGGCGCTCGATATGTTCGCGGTTGACACGGACGAACTCCACCAGCGACTCTGCCATCTCTTCGCCGAAGCCGTCCACGGCGATAAGCTCCTCCTTGCGTACATTGACAAAACCGAGCCCGAACTCGCTGCAGAGCGTCTTTGAAGCCACTTCGCCGATGTGCTCGATGCCCATCGCGTTGATGAAGCGCCAGCAGTCACACCCTTTTGCCTTCTCGATAGCGTCAAGCAGGTTGCGGCTCTTCTTCTCTTTGAACCCTTCAAGAGAGAGCAGCTGCTCCATCGTCAGGGAGAAGAGATCGGCCACATTTGTGACCAGGCCCGCGCCGTAAAGCGCTTCGACGATCTTGTCGCCCAGCCCGTCGATATTGAGGCACGGTTTGGAAGCGAAGTAGATGATGGCGTTCACCACACGGGCGTCACAGCCGAGGTTCTGGCACTTTACCAGCGCCCCCTCGTCCAGAAGCTCGCTGCCGCAGACGGGACAGTTGTCCGGCCGCTCATACGGTTTTTCGCTCCCGCTGCGTTCGGCTTCGAGCACCTTGACGATCTTGGGGATGACATCACCGCTGCGCAATATGATGACCTTGTCACCGATACGGATGTCCTTGCGGTCGATCTCATCGAAGTTATGCAGGGTCGCACGTTCAACGACCACCCCTTCGATAGGCGTCGGCTCGACGATCGCCACCGGGGTCACCGCGCCGCTGCGCCCCACCTGCAGGATAATCTCTTTGAGCGTCGTCACCTTCTCCACCGCCGGGAACTTATACGCCGCCGACCAGCGCGGGTTCTTTACCGTATAGCCCATATCGAGCTGCGCTTCGACCTGGTCGACCTTGATGACCATGCCGTCAAGCATCATCGCGAAGTCGTCGCGCGCCTCTTTCATCTTCTCGTAGACCGCTTCTATCTCTTCAAAGCCCTTGCAGGTCTGACGCATCGGAGGCGCTTTGAACCCCTGCTCGTAGATAAACGCCATCCGCTCGCTCAGCAGCGGGATCTCCAGCGTGTTCTCGCCGATGCCGTAGGGCAGGAAGACAAGGTTGCGCGAGGCGGTAATGGCCGGGTCGAGCTGGCGCAGGCTTCCCGCCGCGGCGTTGCGCGGGTTGGCAAAGAGGTTCTCGCCGTTTTTGAGACGCTCTTCATTGATCTTCTCGAAATCCTCTTTGAAGATGACCACTTCGCCGCGTATCTCGATGCGCCCTTTATAGTCGATGGTAAGCGGAACCGAACGGATGGTACGCGCGTTCTGCGTCGTCTCTTCCCCCACCACACCGTCGCCCCGTGTGATCGCCTGTACCAGCTTTCCGCCGTCGTATATAAGGTTCAGACTCGCCCCGTCGAACTTCGGCTCGCAGTAGAACGAGACGTTATCGGCAAGCTTGTTCACACGTTCGAGCCACTTTTGCAGCTCCTCCGCATTAAAGATGTCTTCAAGGCTCCACATACGGCTCAGGTGGGAAGCTTTCTCAAACCCCTCAAGCGCCACCCCGCCGACACGCTGCGTCGGTGAGTCCAGCTCTATGAGGTCGGGGTGCTGCGATTCGAATGCAAGGACTTCATGGTAGAGTCTGTCATACTCCTCATCGCTGGTAAGCGGGTTGTCAAGGACATAGTAATAGTGCGCATACTTGTTCAAAAGTGCTACGTTTTCGAGGTATGTTTCGTGGGTCATGGCCATTCGTTAAAAGAGATTTTCGTCATTGTAGCAAAATGGTTATAAATGAAAGATTTGCAGAAGCGCCACGTCTCAAATGGTATGAAACTTGCTTGTCTCTGTAAAATACAATAGAGGTACTGCTATGACCTATCAGGTAAAATCGCCTATCCTGGGCTTTGAAAACATTTCCGAAGTTGAACTGAACGAGAGCGAAGAGCTCTTCTCCACACTAAAAGGCGGCGATATCGCGTTTACCCTTGTCAACCCGTATATGCTTAGAGAGTACTCTTTCGACGTCCCGCGCTCCACGCAGGTACTGCTCGGCCTGAACGACGCGGCCAATGTCCGTGTCTATAACGTCGCCGTCTTGCAGGAGCCCCTTGAAGAGTCCAAGGTAGACTTCCTCGCCCCGCTGGTCTTCAACACCGAAAACGGCACGATGGCGCAGGTGGTACTCGACCCCAAACGCCACCCGGAGTTCGACTTCGCGCAGAGTATCAAAGAGTTACGCACTAAAGGCGCGTAACGGGCCTGCACCATTACCGCTATTTGCTTTTCTAAACTAGTCGAGCTTCCAAAAAAGGATATCCCGTTCGCTTCCGGCACTGAAGAGCTCTTTTTCGTTCATAAAACGGATAGCGTTAAGCGTAGCGTAGTGACCGACAAGCCGATCCTCCTTCCGGCCCGTGGCAACGTTAAAAAGCTGCAAGTTGTTCTCTGTACCGCTGGAGTAGACACCCGTCATGGCATCGGGGCTTAATGCAACGCAGTAGACAAGAAAATCACTTTTAATATGATACGCTCTCCCCTCTTTTGGATAGACCCCGACACGCCTGTCCTGCCCGGCGGTGATCACCGTTCCCTTTCGATATGCTAGACGGTAGATATTGTCCACGTTTTGCGTTGAAAATACCTTCAGTACCTTTGAGGATTCGACATCCATTATCCGCACTTCGCCGCTCTCGGCAGAGGTGGCCATCGTTTTTCTTCCTTCGCTCAGCACTACGTCCGAAAAAGCGCTCTGCTCGATATGTGTAGTGTACTCCTTGTAACTCTCCGCCGTGTCGTACAAGATCATCTCATACCCGACGGTCCCCAGCATTAGCCGCTCATCATCGATAAAACGCGCCTCTTTGATGCAGAGTTTTTGCTCCACTCCGATAATCTTGCGCAGGTGCATTCCATCATCTATCCAGACATTCCGGTAGCCTTTTTCTGCAGTACTGACAAAAAGGGTTTTTTTGTTTAAACGGTCCACACTCAGTATGACAGGGGCAATGGGATTACCTTGAACGTCCCTGAGCGGTTCAATGACTATCTGATGTATAATCGCCCGGCTCGTCAGGTCAAAGACGTCTACACTTCCCCTGTCCGTAGCCGCGTAAAGCCGGTTTCCATCTACAACGAAATCCATGACAAGAGCGGTAGCTTTGAGTCGGAAAAGCGGTTCTATGTCTCTGGCAGAAAGAGTGGTGGAGAGCAGCAGCAGAAGCAAGAAGTATTGAAGCGGAAATATAGACTTTATAACCATGATATTTCCCATACAGCTGTGTTGGCATCTATTCTACCGGCATGTATGTTAAGCACAGCTACAGCGTCACTAGCTTTGCCCCATAGCCGCCCATATGTGGTGGAGCATCGGTAAAGCTTTTAACTTTCGGATGCGACTTCAGGTAGTTCTTGACCGCGTAGGCGAGTTTTCCCGTGCCGATACCGTGGTAGACGATCACCTCGTCCCAGCCCGCGATGAGCGCGTCGGAGAGAAACTTGTCGAGGCGTTCCTCCGCTTCGTCGGCGCGCAGGCCGTGCAGGTCGAGTTTCAGCCCGCTTTTGATCTCGCGGTTGGTTTTGACATCGACTTTCGGCTTGGAGGGCTTGTTTCCCGAGGGTTTGAGCTCGCGCAGTTTGACACGCAGGCGCATCCCCTCCACCTCTATCATCGCTTCCTTGCCTTTGATGGAGATGATGGTGGCACGCTGGGTCCGGTACTTGACGCTCTGCCCCGCTTCGAAGCTTGGCAGCTCTTTGGGCTGAACTTTCGGCTCGACTTTCGGAAGCTGCTGCTGCGCCTTGTTCATCTGGCGGTGTATGGCAGCCATGTCTTTGCCCTTGGCCGCCTCTTTCGCCTCTTTGATCGCCTTGTCGTACTCAAAACGCAGATGTTTTTTCTCCGCGTCAAGTTCACGCTCCAGGCCCTCTTTTGCCGCTTTGAGTTCACGCTCTTTGGCTTCAATACCCTCAAGCTTCTCATCAACAAGCGCATTCTTGCGTTTGAGGTCGCGCTCTAGCTGCGAACCGCGCTCTATCAGCAGGTTCAGCTTCTCGTGCTGCTCGCCGTAAAGGCTTTTGGAGCGCTCGACGATGTTCGGGTTGATGCCGTAGCGCAGCGCCGTCTCGAACGCATAACTCTTGCCGATGATGCCATGCAGGAACTCATAGGTCGGAAGGCGCTGCTCCTCATCGAAAAGCGCCGCCATCAGCTCCACGTCATCGCGGTCGGCCATGAGCGATGCGAGACGCTTGTGGTGGGTCGTGACGACGATCTTGTTGCCCTTGGCGATGAGTTCGTCGAGCATTACCTTGAAAAGTGCCGCCGCCTCGTCGCTGTCGGTACCGAGTTCTATCTCGTCCACGCCGATAAGCATGTTATTGTGCTCGAAGAGTTTCGAGAACTGCAGCATGCGCCCGGCAAAGGTGGAGATATCGTTGCTGACGTTCTGAGGGTCGTCTATGACCGCTTCGATGCGTTTGAACGGGGCGATCTTCGACTTGTGTTTGTCGATCTTCATCGGAATGAGGTACTTGGCCATCAGCGATGCGCTGAGGATGGACTTGAGCAGCATCGTCTTACCCCCGGCATTGACCCCGGTGATCATGAGCACGGACTTTGAAAAATCGACGCGGACAGGTTTGGGCTTATGCAGCGCAGGGTGCGCAAAGCCCTCCAGCACCATCTCGCCGCCCTTTTGTGCCTTCATGATATGAAGGTTTTTCGCCCTGGCGAAATGCACACGCGCCTGGTAGTGGTCGAGACGGTCGAACTCTTTGTCTATGAAGCCGATGAACGGCTGCAGGGTCTGCAGCTGTGAGGAGAACTGTTTGGCGTACTCGTAAAACTTCGCTTCGCGCGCCTGCTCGATGGCGCGCAGCTTCTCTTTGGCTTTTAGCAGCGCATCGGGGGAGACATAGAAGAAGCCCGCACCGGTACGGCCGACGACCGAGCCTTTAAGGACATGGTTGAAACCGCCGCGCACCAGAAGGCACTCTTCATCGTTGATATAGTGTATCTGGGTATCGACAAGGTACGGGGATATCTTCGATGAGAAGAGCAGCCGTTTCATCGCTGCGCTGATCTCATCTTTCACCCCGCGGCGTCGGTCACGCAGAATAAGCAGCTCTTCATCTTTCTCTTCGTTAAAGTTCCCCTCTTCGTCGAAATAGGCTTCGATCTCCACAAAGGCCTCGGGTACCTCGATCTTGGCCATCCACTCGCCGATAATCCCAGCTATCTCGCGGTTTTTCAGGTAACGCAGGTAACGTACGACCTTGATAAGCTCGAAGATCTGCTCAAAACGCAGTACACCGCGCTTTTTGAGGTGTGCGATCGTAGTGGCAAAAGGGAGGGTTTTGGGAGGGGCTTTGAACTCGATCTTCTCAAGCGCTTCGATGAAACGGGCATGCCGCTCCTGATCGCCTTCCATGTAGAGCGGTTTTTCACGGCTGAAAAAAGCGCTGAACGAACGGATGTGCTCGTTCAGGTCAAGCTGGTCGAGAAGTTTGTCGAAATGGGTGTCTGCACTCACTGCTGGCAATTCTCCGCTTTAAACATGCGGCTGTAGTGTTCACTGCCTTCGCGCCCGATGAAGGTATGGGTACCGACGCTGAAGGAGAAAGTGCTCTCATTGACATCGATCCCGTTGCAGTGTACCGTTTTGCCCTGTTCATAGCGCAGCTGTATGTCGCGTACATGCTCCGCCTGTTTGTCGGCATACTCGTTGAACGCGATCGCGCCGAGGATGATGAGAAGCAGTGTTACCGCGGCGGTCACTTTCTGCTTCATGCTCATCTCGGTCAGGAAGTGGATACCCGCAGCAAATGCCGCTACGGCAAGAAACCCTAATAGATAACTCATTTGGACCCCCGCATCTGGTAGGTGATGTCGCCGGCGCCGAAACTGACGATAAGGCCTTTGTCGAGCGTTTTGAGTACCTTGTCGTCTTTGACGATGTTCAGGTGGTCATGATCGCGGCGCAGCCTGTCTGCCATCATCGGTTTGTAGCGCTTGAACTCCTCTTCGAAGTCGATCGGGCGCGCCTTCTCTCCGGCCGACCAGACCGGAAGGATGATGAGTTCCTGCGCGCCTTCAAAACATTTGATGAACGCGTCAAGGTTGTCGATGGTACGCGAGTATTTATGCGGCTGCCAGATGGCAGTGATCTTCTCAAAGCCTTTGAGCTTCGCATACTCTTTGACCGACTGCAGTGTCGCACGGATCTCTGTGGGGTGGTGACCGTAATCGTCGATCATGATCGACTCGGCATGCTTGTTGATGATATCGAAGCGTTTCTTGATCCCTTTGAACTGCAGCAGGTTGGTACGGATCGTCTCCACATCCATACTCTCAGCCGCTGCAAGGATGGTCAGTGACGCATCCAGCGCGATATGCTCACCAAATCCCCATACGTCGAATGTTCCGAGCTCTTTGAGACTGAAACGCGTATGCGGTTCCTCGTCGATGAGCACGTACTCGATATCTTTGATATCTTTGCTCGGGTAGAGACGGATAGCGTCCATCTCAAGCGTCGAGAGGAACGGGTCTTCGGCATTGATGACGCGCAGCTCTGCCGATTCGATGAACTGGCGGTAGGAGTCGTAAAAACGCTCGTAGCTGTAGTCGTAATACTCCATATGCTCCGGCTCGGCATTGGTGACGATGGCGCAGTAAGGGTTGGAGTTCAGGAAGCTTCCGTCGCTTTCGTCCGCTTCAAAGAGCATGACATCGCTTTTGGCATCGTAACGGACGTTGGAGCCGAACGCTTTGGACTCGGCACCGATGATAGCCGAACCCTCCATGATGGAAGAGAGGATGGCCGTTGTCGTACTCTTTCCGTGCGCACCGGCGACCGAGTAGACTTTGCGGTCATCAAGGATCTGCAGCAGCGCTTCGCGGCGTGCAAGCACTTCGATCCCTTTTTCTTTGGCGGCAACGATCTCGGGATTGTCCGGGCGGATGATCGCGGAGTGGACGACCAGGTCCTGGTCGGTGATAGCATCAGCGCTGTGCGGTACGCTCACCGCTATTCCAAGCTCCTGCAGGGAACGGGTAATAAGAGTCTCGCTGATATCCGAACCGCTGACACTGTGACCTTTAAAATGCATATATTTAGCCAGTCCGGAAATACCGATGCCCCCGATGCCGATAAAATGAATCTTCACTCCGCGTCTCCCATGCTGCTGTTTGCCTAATCTACAAGCAATTTCTGTGCCTCATCTTTAAAGGCACAGATATAGAATGTTCCCGCCGACTGCGTTGCGTCGATGTCGGCGACAGTGTTAATAAAATCGTCCAGCGTGATGTTTTTTGAAGCCGCTGCAAGATGCACCTGCATGGAATCGGAAAAACGCGCGTCGTCGCTTAGGCCCGCAAGGACCTCGAAGAGTGCTGCAGCATCGGAAGGCTGCCCCGCACTGTAGTGCTCTACGGCGTACTCATAGAGTGCACGCAGCGTCGCGAAATCCTGCACTTCATCCATCTTCATCTTCCGTGCGCTCTCGAGTGCATCGGTCAGGCGCTCCAGCGCCAGTTCAAGGATATTGGTGTAGTACGCGCCCAGCGTATCTTCATCAAAGGTGTCATACGCCTCTTGTTCGAGCACATAGAGTGATGCGATATCACCGGCTTCCTGAGCTTTGAGTATCTTCTTTTTCAATTCATCCATGCAGAGCCTCCTTAAGGCGGTAAAGCGCTTCTTTGGTACGTTCTTCGTTTTCTACAAGGGCGATGCGGACATACCCTTTCCCCGGGTTGTTACCCGAAGCATCCGTACGGGCAAGGAACTCGCCCGGAAGGACTTTGACGTTGTAGTCACGGTAGAGACGCTGTGTGAACTCCAGCGCGTCACCGACATCCAGCCAGATATAGAACGTCGCTTCGGGAATCTCGATACCGAGGATATCACGGGCATGCTCGAAGTTTTTACGGTAGATCTTTCGGGCTTCCTCGACATGTGCCTCATCGTTCCACGCCACCGCAGCTGCGGCCTGAAGCGGAAGCGGCGAAGCGCAGCCGACGTACGTACGGTATTTCATATAGGCATTAAGTATCTCGGCATCCCCGGCGATAAAGCCCGAGCGCAGCCCCGGAGCGGATGAGCGTTTGGAGACCGAATTGATGACCAGCGTGTTCTTGTAGCTCTCATTGCCCACATGTTTCGCCGCTTCCAGGAGTGAGTGCGGCGGCGTCTGCTGATAGATCTCGCTGTAGCATTCGTCGTTAAGCAGTACAAAATCGTGCTTGAGTGCGAGGCGTACCCATTCGCCCAGTTCATCCAGACTCAGTACCGAAGCGGTAGGATTGTTGGGAAAGTTCAAGATCACGAGGTCGCACTCGGCGAGCATAGCTTCGTCTACCTGCGGTTTGTACCCGTTGCTTTCATCGATATTGAGAAAATGCATCTTCGCACGGCTCGCGATGGCTGCGCCTTCGTAGATCTGGTAAAACGGGTTGGTAAACGCCATCACCGGCGCTTCTTTATCAAAGAGCAGGAACTGCGGGAAATTAAAGAGTACTTCGCGGGTACCAAAGGTCGGGATGAGTTCCTCTTTGGCGAGTTCGCACCCGAAACGGCGTGCCATAAAACCGCGCATCGCGGTATTGAGATACTCTTCGCCGGCGGTTTTAGGATATTTTCTCAACAGCGGACTGCTCTTTTGAAAGATCTCCTGAATCAATGCAGGCGTCTCAAACTGCGGTTCACCGATGGTCAGGGTCATCGCATCATAGTCAGCCTCAGGGGTAATACCTTCAAGGAGGGTTGTCAATTTTTCAAACGGATAGGGTTCAAACTGCATGGGATCGCTTTAGTGCTTATCTTAAATTTAACGCAATTATAGCGCTTTTTATCCAATGAGGGGTTAAAGAGGAATTTATATAAGAAATTATGATAAATCGAAGGCCGGGCCAAAAGCCCGAAGAAGAGAATTTATTTGTATCCGCGTTTCTTTTTCTCGATTTCCCACAGGTGCAGCGCTTCTTTAAACGTACCGTCTTTACGCTGCGCCTGCATCTTTTTGAAATACTCGTCGAGGAATTTGTTATACGCCTCTTTTTCAGGCGGCAACCCCTTGGTGATCTGCTTGTTTGGATCTACTTTATGTTCTTTGGCTTCAAGCTTTGAGATGTACTCGGCAACCTCGCGCATCTCTTTTTCACTCAGTTTTGTCGCCTGTCCGCCCATCATGTTGCCGAATCCGTACTGGTTGAGTTTTCCCGCTTTATAGGCATGCAGGCGTTCAACGATCTTGTCAGCATCCCACCCGGCGATCACAGCACTGACATTCAATGATTTTTTGTGTGCATGATCACCGTGACAGACGGCACATTTCTTGAAAATCTCAGCACCGTCTGCCATTGCCAGCGTCACTGTTCCAACCGCAGCCAACGCGAATAAAGCTTTTTTCATTCCCTCTTCTCCTCAAGCGTACTCTGTGTGATATCTTATTCCTATTATTGTACACAAATACTCTCCTTATTTCCAAAAAAATCATCTAATTTGGAACGCTTTCGCTTTTGGTTTTGAGAAACAGCACCCATTTAAACAGCGCAAACGCCCTGCAGGCGCAGAACTGGTCTATCCTATTTCTTCTTGTTTCTTATTGACACACCTCTATCCAAAACAGCAGGGGAAGCGCGAAAAGATATCACATTTTTCGGCTCGCGTCATATCGGAAACTTAAAAAATCACCCTCGCTTTTATGAAATGCCCAACTATTATTTTTCTACGATAGAATAGTGATACAAATATGACAAGAGGTATTGCATTTCAGATGGCTTACAGGATCGTGTTCTCTCTTCTTTTACTACTGACGCTCCTGCTCGCCTTTACGACGCAGCTTGACACGACCTCTTTGGCGGTGCATGACGAGAACATGCAGCGCGCGATGGGGGCTTTTGTACTGGCAAAAGGCCTCAACGCCGTCATCTCTCTCATTCAGGGGACTGAACTCTCGTTCACGCCTGTGGGGATCGGGCTTACCTTCAGTATAGGTGAGGTACTCGACCCGCTCAACGATCTTGTAGAGCGCTTTTCATGGGTGATGCTTTTCGCTTCCGTCTCACTCGGTGTCCAAAAACTCATGCTTGCCTTTTCATCTCTGGGAATTGTCATCGGAGGGATGATGGCCGTATCTGCGGCGTTACTGATCGTCACCTGGAAAAAAGCATTCCAAAACCCTTTCACCGTCACCGTGCTGCTGCGTTTCATGGCGGTGCTGCTGCTGTTGCGTTTCGCTACCATCGGGTTCGTCTACCTTCAGACCATCAGCTTCGAGCACCTCATGGCAAACGACTACCGGGAAGCCACCCTGCAGCTTAAACAGACCGAAGAGACCCTGCAGGCTATCGAGCGCGAACAGATCCAGGTACAGACTCCGCAACACAAACAGCAAAAGAGCGACTCCTGGCTGCCTGACATTGTCGGCGGCACCTCCGATATGCTCGACGACGCCTCGCAGATGATGCAGAGACTCGACATCTCCAGCCAGATATCACAGCTTCAGGCGGCAGTCGACAATGCCCAGCAGCATGTCATCAACCTCATAACGATTTTTGTCGTGCAGACCGTTTTGCTGCCGCTTCTATATCTCTGGATGCTTGTCAGTGGCCTTAAATGGGCATTTCGTACCGAGTTCGATCCGAAAAAAATCTATGCGACACTCCATAAAAAAAGAATTTGACAAAGGACACCTATGCACTACCTACTCTTAGGCACACTCATGCTTGCTTTTGCAGCTTGCAGCAGCGAACACACCGAGGCTCAAAAACAGCCAACGGCACCTGAAGCAGTCCAGGAGGCCCCGGTTCAGAACATCAAGGAAGAACCGGTAAAAGAGCATAGCGTTCAGCCAGCTGCAGCAGAACAAACCACCTCGTTGAGCGGGGCGAACCTCTTTAAACTCAAGTGTGCGTCATGTCACGGTCTAAAAGCTGAAAAGAGTGCTTTAGGAAAGTCTGAGATCATCGGGAAGTGGAATGATGAGCAGATCATCAATGCCATCAACGGCTATCAGCAAGGAAGCTACGGAAAGAGTATGAAAGCACTGATGCAGGCACAGGTAAAAGAGTTGAGCAGCGAAGATATCAAGGTACTTGCAAACTACATCACTGCCATACAGTAACACGCTAGCGCAGCTGTGAGATGAACGTCTTGATATAGTTAAGATTTAATTTCTCATGCATCTCTTTAGCCATCAGGTGCAAAGCGTCATAACTGCTGTATTTTCCCCTGAACGTCCGTTCCGTCGTTAATGCATCAAAGATATCGCATATCCCGAGTATCTGTGCGAACTGGGGTATCATGTTCCCGCGCAGCCCCTCGGGATAACCCGTGCCGTCAAGCTTCTCATGATGGTACTTTATCGCTTCAAGTATCCGCATGTCATTGATCTTGTTCTCTCTGGCGATCTTCTCGCCCTCTGCAGGATGTGTCTGTACCATCTCGAACTCATCGTGATCGAGCACATCGTTTTTATCCAGTACTTTTTTGTCGATCTCGTTCTTGCCGATATCATGCAAGATGGCTGCCAGAGACAATGCCTCAAGCTGTGATACGGTCAAATTGAGATGGCGTCCGAGGAACATGGCGAAAATCGCGACGTTCACCGAGTGTGCATCCGCACTGTACTCATCGGGCATGACTGCGGTAAAACTCTCCAGTTTGTCATGTTTGGCGGTAAGGTGCAAAAGCGCATGCACAACCGTTTCAAGGCCCTCAAGAGGGAGAGTACGTGTTCCGCCCTCAAAATACTCCTGCATCAACGTACAGGAGATATGGTAGGTTCTGTCGATTTTTTCTTTCAGACGCATAGGACTGTTGAGTATGGCGCCGAGACGGCGGTAATCTTCAACGGCGGTATCGTGCGCGGGGAGTTGTGTTTCAGGCTCGACTATCGCGTTCTTTTCGCAATAGGCCCGGTAGCGTTCACGCTCACTCTGATGGGCATAGACGTGCTTATGCTGTTTGACCTTTTCATAAAGCTCGTCTGTGATCTTTGTACCCGCCTCGATAATGATCACATACCCGTTATAGCGTTTGATATAGCAGTCGAACTCCATAATCGTACCGACTTTTATTATCGAAGGCGACAGGGGAAGATAGTGTTGGTCGATCTCTTTTTGAACAACTTTATGCATAAATCTCCTTAGACGGGCAATGCAAACTTTTGGGTCACAAGTTCACCCTCTTCATCAAAGAAAAGATAGTAAAGATAATCTTTTTTGACATTCAGGCCTGCAAGGTAGCGCAGTGCCAGGTTAGCCTGAAGCGAAGCGATGTGCATGACAATGGGTGCGGCGATGCCCGCAGGTGTCTTCTGTGTGATTTTAAACACATCGCTGAAAGAGGCACGCTCAAAGAAGCACACCTGGCCGTTAAACGCTTCGACGGACCCATAGACCCACGGCGTACCGGAAGATCTCGCGTGTTCATTGATCTCCGCGCGGCTCGGAAGGTTGTCCGTTGCATCGATGATCAGGTCGACGGCGATGTTCTTCTCTGCAAACCCCTTGAAGTCCGTCGTATGCGCATACGCTTTGACATAGGGGCAACGCTCCTCAATCACACCTGCTGCGACTTCTGCTTTGTTCTTGCCTTCGTCGCCGACTTTGAAAACGATCTGACGGTGAATGTTATGCACGCTCACTTCATCAAAATCGACCATATGTATCTCGCCGATACCTGATGCACCCAGTGCAAAAGCAAGCGACGAACCCAGTCCTCCGCTGCCGATTATTGCGATCTTCTTTTCCTGAAGGCTCTTCTGGGTCTCTTCACCCCAAAGTTGTACCTGCCGGTGAAAATAATGCATCATCGCAAACCCTTTTTAAGTATATAGATAAAAAAGTGTACCATGAATTTTTTTAACACTACCACCTACTTTAGCAAACAAGTCAGATTTCGAGATTCATCTTATGTTTAAGGATCATTTGCTGCACAGCCGTGTGCTATGAAGATGCGACAACGACCTTGTTGCGTCCCGCTTCCTTGGCTTTATACATTGCCTTGTCCGCACGCAGAAGGACCATATCGACCCCCTCGCCCGGAATGTACTCGGCAACGCCCAGACTGATGGTCACGGTCTCATCAAGACCAAAATCCTCCGATGCCACACTTGCACGGAACCGTTCGGCGAAAAGCAGCATCTGTTCAGCATCGGTTTCCGGCGCAAGCACGACGAACTCTTCCCCTCCATAGCGGTAGCAGCTGTCCGTTCGGCGAAGCGACGACTCCAGCAAGTGCGAAAACCGCTGCAGCAGAAGATCGCCTTTTTGATGGCCAAAACGGTCATTGATCGATTTAAAATAGTCGATGTCGATAAAAATCAGGGAGAAGTGGCGCTCATAACGGTCCGAGAGCGCGGAGAGTTCACGCATCTGCTCAAAGAAATACTTCCTGTTAAACAGTTTGGTAAGCGGGTCGCGGCTCACCTCGCGTTCAAGGTATCCGCGGACATAGATCATAACCACAAAAATTATCAGAAGGATGATCGCGAGAATGATCAATATCCGATAGCGAAGCTCCTCTACAAACTCCGACTGCTTGTACTCCTCGATCCTCTGGGCCGTCAAGGTTGCCGTATCAGCGCTCTGCCAGCACCCTTCGCTTGTCGCCATGAGTTGGTCAAAATCTTTGTTATCAGCCAGAAGATCACCCTGCAGCTTCTGCCAGCACCCTTTGAGAGCGTCATAATTCTCTTCAAAAGCAAAGTGTTCAAAATAGGGTTGATTGTAGGTTTGGGAGATATAGTTCTCTTCGATCACGTCAAACCGCTCTTCGATCGTAGAGCTTAAGAGCGAAAAGTCTTCTTTGGCACAGGCATATTTTGCTGCGCGCTGCATCGTTCCCCGGATCACACCGAGATTGTTAATGGCAAAGGCGCCGTTTTCAAACTTCTCCAGCGAGTGAAGTATATAGTGCTGGTTAAGACCGATAAACAGCGTCATTGCGATAAGCGGTAAAAAAATCCGATAAGAGATACTGAACTTTTTAAACACTGTCATATCTTTTAAAAATAGATTCCATTACTTTCCATACTAACTGAAATCTACTGATAAAAGCTTAAAGCATTCGTTTGTGCGCAGCCTCTTTAAAACCCCATGTACGGCGGGCATCGACCACCTCTCTATGGTCCATGTCGACGATCATCAGCTCTTCCGTATTTCCAAGATGAGCTTCCATCTCGCCATGCGGCGACATGAGCAGCGAGTCGCCGTAGAAACGCCACTCCCCCTCTTTGCTGATGTGCTCGCCAATCCGGTTTGCACGCAGCACATAGCAGTTATGCGTAAAGGCGCGCATCCTGAGCAGGTCACGCCAGCGCTGCTGGGACTCGAACGTCGATACGGTCGGGATAAGCACCGCATCCACATTTTTCAGCGATACGTAATACCACAGTTCATCAAAATGGAGCTCATATCCGCCCATCACCGCAAACTTGAACCGGTCTACGGTAAAGACCATCGGTGACGCAAACGCTTCGATCTCGTTGGCAAAGAACTTCTCTTCGTTCCAGTGGGTGTAGTTGATAAGTACCTGCTGATAATAGTAGGCGGTGGAACTTGGTGACACCTTGACAATGCTCTTGTATGGTGCGCCTTTTTTTACGGTAATAAGCGGTGCGACGATGGTGAGGTCATACGTGCGGCTGAGCTCTTTGAGAACACTCAGCTGGTGTTCGCTCTGCTCTTTGATCATGGCGATGGGAGTTTTCTCGAGTTCTTTAAAAAAAGGGTTGAGCAGGTACTCGCCCAACACAAGAAGCTTGACACCTTTCTTATGGGCGATACGGATGTAGTGGAAGAGTTTGGTACTGCTCATGCCGATGGCAGGCAGCTGTAAAACGGCAGCTTTCATGCAGAGCCTTTTAGGAGTTATTGATTCGGGTTCTTGATCGCTTCAATCTGTAATTTGGCATCTTCAAGCATCTTCTGTGCCTCGGTGAGTTCCTGCATCCCCTCTTCATACGCCTTGATACTCTCGTTAAGCGTTATCTCCGGATCCATCAACTTCTCCAGGATCGTTTTTGCTTTTTCCAGTTTCGTTTCAAATTCTGCTTTTGCCATGTTAGACTTCTTTTATGCACCCTCTGCGATCCGGAAGGATGGCGAAGGGGTTGGATTTAATTTTTTAGTGCGTCGGCCACATACGATTCAAACTTATCCACTTCGACGAGGAAAGCGTCATGCCCGTAGTCACTCTCAACATCAAAATAGTCGCAATGCACCTTGCTGTTGCTTTGAAGTGTTTGTGCAAACTCGCGCATCTCATCAGGCAGAAAGAGCATATCCTTCTCAAACCCGATCAGAAATATTTCCGACTCAATACAGGCAACAGCTTCTTCAAGCGTGTCAAACCCGCGCGAAAGGTCGTAGATATTGATCGCCTTGGTAATGTAAAGATATGAAAGCGGGTCAAACCACTTGCTGAAATTGTAGCCGTTGTATTCCAGGTATGACTCTACCTGAAAATGCCCGAACAGCTCATAGAGACCGTCCGTACGCTTATACTCGCGCCCGAACTTGCGTCCCATGGACTGATGGGAAAGGAAGCTGATATGTCCGGCCATACGGCCGACCGCCATACCGGGAAGACCGTTTTCACGCAGCTTTTCCGGGTCATAATAACCGTTTTTAAACTCCGGGTCTTTTAAAATGGCTTCCTGCGCGACCTTGTTGAAAGCGATCGCCCACGGCTGCGTCGCATGCGTCGTCGCCATCGCGATGACCTTTTTGGCGAAATTCGGGAAGTGGATCGCAAACTGCAGTGCCTGCATCCCGCCCATGGAACCGCCGATGATCGCATGCACTTCATGGATACCGAGACGGTCAAAGAGAATACGCTGCGCCTTGACCATATCTTTGATGGTGACGACCGGGAACTTGAAACGGTAAGGTTCGTTATAGGGGAAACGGTCCGACATAGGGCCTGTCGAGCCGAAACAGCTGCCGATGACATTGGTACAGATCACGTAATATCTATCCGTATCGACCGCTTTGCCCGGCCCGATCAGGTCATCCCACCAGCCCGGCTTGTTATCACCCTCGTAAAAACCGGCAGCATGGTGACTTCCCGTCAGGGCATGGCAGATCACGATGACATTGTCTTTGGCCTCGTTCAGATGGCCGTAGGTCTCGTAGACAATATCATAGGGTTCGAGTATACGCCCGCTCTCAAGGTAGAGCGGATTGGTAAAGTGCTCGTTATGTATCTTCAGGTTCAACGGATCGATAGTTACGCCTCTAATGCCTGTTTAATATCTGCAATCAGGTCTTCCGACGCCTCAAGGCCAGCACTGATGCGGATCATACCTGCAGGTACGCCGCACGCTTTCATCTCTTCTTCATTGAGCTGCATATGCGTCGTACTCGCCGGGTGCGTGATGATGGACTTCGAATCGCCGATGTTCACCACCAGAGAGTAAAGTTCCGTCGCATCGACGACCGCTTTGGCCTTATCGAAACTCTCCACTTCAAAGCTCAGAAGGCCCGAGCTCATGCCGCCGTCAAAATACTTCTGCGCGTCGGCATAGTTCTTGTCGCTCTTGAGCCCCGGATAGTTCACTTTTTTAACCGCAGGGTGCCCTTCGAGGAACTCCGCAAGCGCCAATGCGTTGCGCGAGTGCTCTTTCATACGCAGCGAAAGCGTTTCAAGCCCCTGGATGAAGAGCCAGGAGTTAAACGGTGAGACCACCGCGCCGAGGTCACGCAGGAGCGAAAGACGCGCGCGCAGGCTGTAGACAGGCAGGCCTACATCGACATAGACCAGACCGTGGTACGAAGCGTCCGGCTCGTTAAAGTGCGGATAGCGTGCGTTGCCCTTGATCTTTTCGACAAGGTTATTGCGCTCGACCATGATACCGCCGATAGCAAGCCCCTGCCCCGTCGTGTACTTGCTCGCACTGTGTACGACAACGTCTACACCGTGTTCGAACGGGCGGCAAAGCACCGGTGTCGCGACCGTGTTGTCGACGACCGTCAGGATACCGTGTTTGTTGGCGATAGCTGCGATGGCAGCGATGTCCGCGACATCGATACTCGGGTTGGTGAGTGTCTCGAAGAAGATCACTTTTGTCTTCTCGTCGATCAGCGGTTCAACCGCAGAGGGGTCATGAACGTCAAAGAAACGCGCTTCGATACCGAAACGCTTCAGCGTGTGTGCGACCTGTGTCAGGGTACCGCCGTAAAGCTGTGAGGCACAGACGATGTTGTCTCCCGCTTCCGCCGCATTGGCGATCGCATAGAAGATCGCAGACATGCCGCTTGATGTCGCCAGAGCCGCTTCACCGCCCTCCAAGGCCGCCATACGTTTCTCAAAGACATCTGTCGTCGGATTGTTCAGACGGGTATAGATATACCCCAGCTCTTTAAGTGCAAAGAGGTTCGCTGCATGTTCGACATCACGAAACTCATAAGCTGTCGACTGATAGATCGGAACGGCCATAGGACCATGTTCATCTTTTGTATAACCCGTATGTAACGCTTCTGTCTGTAACTGCATTGATTATCCTTTATCGTTGGTATAGATCACTTTGGTGCCTGCCATAAGATCGTGCAGTGCGCACTTGTCTTTACGGAAAGCAACCATCAAAAAACCGATCAGCAAGATCACCGTCGACGCTATATAACCTATATAACGTACGATCGCCTGCTTGTTATCGATCTCTCCCCCGCTTTTGGCATCGACTACGGTGATGCCGACCATCTTTTTACCCGGTGTCGCACCGGCCCAGCGCCGCCAGAAGACGATGATGACAGCCGCCATAAGAAGTTCGAAAACGATTTCCCATTTCATCTGGGTGACCTGGGCATGTTTCATAGCGTTTGCGGCATCGCCCTGCAGGGCATAGCTTACTGCTTCACGCATCGACCCGAGGTCGAGCCATTCCCCGCCGCTTAAGAGGTAGACTGCCGCGATCATCGGCAACGCGATGATCACAGTGTCGATCAGCGACGCGGCCGCGCGTACCCAAAAACCGGCAGGCTTCATCGGCACCTCTTAGATATGGTAGTTAGGTGCTTCGGCAGTAATTGTAACATCATGGACATGAGACTCTTTAAGTCCCGCAGCCGTGATCTCTACAAACTCCGCTTTGTCCCAGAACGCCGTGATGCTCTCCGAACCGCAGTAACCCATTGACGAACGCAGACCGCCCATCATCTGGTGTACGATCGTCGCGATCGTACCGCGGTAAGGAACACGTCCCTCAATACCTTCGGGGACCAGTTTGTCAGCAGCCGTACCTTCCTGGAAATAACGGTCGGTACTGCCCTTGGTCATCGCGCCGATGGAACCCATACCGCGGTACGCTTTATACTGGCGTCCCTGGTAGCTGATCAGTTCGCCCGGAGCCTCTTCCGTACCTGCAAGCAGTGAACCCGCCATAATGGAGCTCGCGCCAACAGCCAGCGCTTTGGCGATATCGCCGGAGTACTTGATACCGCCGTCGGCGATGATAGGGACACCGTGTTCGCGGCCGATCTTGGCACACTCTTCGATCGCAGAGATCTGAGGTACACCGACACCCGCAACGATACGCGTCGTACAGATGGAGCCCGGTCCGATACCGACTTTTACACCGTCTGCACCGGCACTGATGAGTGCTTCAGTCGCTTCTGCCGTTGCGATGTTACCCGCGATGACATCAACAGCCAGTTCCGCTTTGATAGCTTTAACAGTGTCGAGGATACCTTTAGAGTGACCGTGCGCCGAGTCAAGTACCAGCACGTCAACACCTGCATCAACCAATGCACGTGCACGGTCAAGCTGACCCACACCGATAGCCGCACCGACACGCAGACGGCCGAAGTCGTCTTTGTTCGCATTCGGGTATGCGATACGTTTTTTGATGTCCTTGATCGTCACCAGACCCTTAAGCTGATCTGCATCGTCGATGATCGGCAGCTTTTCGATCTTGTTCTCATGCATGACATTGGCCGCTTCATCAAGGGAGATACCCTCTTTTGCCGTAATCAGCGGCATCTTTGTCATAACATCGCCAACACGCTTGCTCATATCTTTTTCAAAACGCATATCGCGGTTTGTCAAAATACCAAGCAGCTTGTTATGCTCGTCGATGACCGGTACACCGGAGATACGGTACTCCGCCATAAGCGCATCCGCTTCGCCCATCGTTGCATCAGGGTGCACATAAATAGGATCGATGATAATACCGTTTTCGCTCTTTTTGACCTTTTTGACCATCTTCGCCTGCGTCTCGACGTCCATGTTCTTATGGATGATACCGATACCGCCGAGGTGGGCCATGGCAATGGCTGCACGGTACTCCGTTACCGTATCCATTGCAGCAGAGACCATCGGGATGTTAAGCGTGATATTGCGGGTCAATTTTGATTCAAGGCTTACCTCTTTTGGCAAAATTTCAGAATAGCGCGGGACTAATAAGACATCTTCAAATGTCAGGGCACGTTTACGAATTTTCATGGACTCTCCTGGTTACGATTTTAATTGGTTTTCTAGACTCAGCGCGCCGTCAAACAGCGTCTGTTCGTCAAATGGTTTGGCAATGAACTGCAGACCGACCGGCATACCGTTTGGTGCCGTATCGACCGGAAGCGAAATGGCAGGCAGACCTGCAAGGTTGACTGAAATAGTATAGATATCGCTCAGGTACATCTCCAGCGGATCTTCCAGTGCGCCGAACTCATATGCCGTGCGCGGTGCGACAGGGCTCAAAATAAGATCGACCTCTTCAAAGAGCTTATTATACTCCTCTTTGATAAGCGAACGCACTTTTTGTGCTTTGACATAGTACGCATCGTAATAGCCCGACGAGAGAACGAAGTTCCCCAGAAGGATACGGCGCTTCACTTCATCGCCGAAACCTTCCGAACGGGTGTTCACAAAAAGCTCTTTGAGGTTTTCGCCCTGTGCGCGGTTGCCGTAACGGATACCGTCATAGCGTGCGAGGTTGGTCGTCGCTTCCGCCGTAGCAGTAATATAGTATGCCGAGATGTCATACTTCGCATCCATCATACTCTTCTCGACGATGGTATGTCCCGCCGCTTTGAGTGCATCGACCGCTTTGGCGTAGGCGTTGCGTACATCTTCGGACGCATCTTTGATGTACTCGGGCAAGATCGCAACGGTCAGCGTGCGCGACGCGTCAAGATTCGGTGCGACGGGAGCATCTTCCATCTCGGCACTCGTCGAATCTTTCGGGTCGTGTCCGCTGATGATGTCATACAGGATCGCCGCATCTTCGACGTTCTGCGTCATCGGCCCGATCTGGTCAAGCGAACTGGCATACGCGCCCAGACCGTAACGGCTGACACGTCCGTAGGTCGGTTTCATCCCGACGATACCGCAGAAGGCTGCCGGCTGGCGGATAGAACCGCCCGTGTCGCTTCCCAGTGCCGCTACGGCGATACCGCCTGCGACTGCCGCAGCCGAACCGCCCGAACTTCCGCCGGGTACACAACTGTGATTGCACGGGTTGAGCGTCTTTCCGTAAAAGCTGCTCTCCGTCGTCGAACCCATCGCGAACTCGTCCATGTTTGTACGGCCGAACGGGCTGAGACCTGCCGCATCCATCTTTTCGATGACGGTTGCATTGTAAGGCGCGATATACCCCTGCAGGATATTCGAACCGGAGGTGACCGACCAGCCGTTGACCTGGATATTGTCCTTGACAGCAATAGGTACACCGGTTCCCGAGATCTCCATACCTACATAGGCGTTGAGCTCTTTATTCGCTTCGATCTTCGCTTTAAGCTCTTCACGAAACGATGCCAGCTCTTCAGGTGAAAGCTGTAAAGCCTCTTTTAACGTCATCACTCGTTTTCCTTTGCTTTTTTTGCGCGTCGCACAGCAACAATGCCGATACCGACCATTACAAATATGATCAATACCGTTTCAATAATAAATCCCATAGGGACCGCTTGTGCAAAATCCATCAGGCAAGCACCTCGCTACAGCGTGCACAGGTCTCTTCCTCGCTCACCGAATGGAACTTCCAGCAGCGCGGACACTTCTCTCTGTCCGAACGTGCGATCACATAAGCGGCGCCTTCGACCTCAAAGCGTCCCAGTGCTTCACCGGCAGCCTCTTTCTGTACACCCGATACAACGAACCAGTCTTCAAGCTCGACACTGTCGATACCCTCAAGCGCATCACTTTCGGTGATGATGACCAGTTCAAGCGTACTCTTGATCTTCTTCTCTTTTTTAAGAGCATCCACGACTTCATAGAAGCCTTCGCGTACTTTAACCATAGCCTCTTCGTTAAAGAGGCTTGCGGGAGCATCTATCGACGTATAGGTCAGATCAAAGACATCGTCCAGCCCCTCTTTAAGTACCGCCGGAGCGTTCTCGACGATCTCGTCCGCCGTATAGGTCAGGATCGGTGCGATCAGGCCCAGCAGCGATTTGGTTATGGTCGCCATCGCACTCTGGCTGGCACGGCGGTGCGCATCATCTTTGGCGTCACAGTAGAGGCGGTCTTTGGTGATATCCATATAGATACCGCTGAGCTCGTTGACGACAAAGTTGTTAAGGACGCTCATACCCTGTACGAAGTTGTATGATGCGAAGTTGCGGTGCGCCTCGTCAAAGACCATCGACGCTTTCGAGACGATCCACTGGTCAAGGATACCAAGCTCTTCGTACGGAAGCACCGTTTCAAGGTCATCGATGTTTGCCAGAAGGAAACGGAAGGTATTGCGCAGTTTGCGATACTGTTCCGCCGTCTGCTTCAAGATATCGTCAGAGATCTTCAGGTCGCTCTGGTAGTCGCTCATCGCTACCCACAGACGCAGGATCTCGGAGCCGTACTGCTTGAGTACGGAATCCGGCGCGACGACGTTGCCCTTGGACTTGGACATCTTTTCGCCCTTGGCAT
>JBFEWT010000065.1:0-11984 GCA_041546225.1 Sulfurimonadaceae bacterium | reverse complement strand
CACCCTTTAAAGAATGACTTTTTCGGTGGCGGCGGAGCTTTAAACTCGGATGCCACGATCGTATTGGTACTTGCATCGAACTCGCCGACGATGCTTACCGCATTGCGGCTCACACCTGCATCAAGCACAGAACGCTTCAATGCAGAAGTATCAAGCTTGTAGATCTCGCCGTCTTTGTGCGAGAAGAGAACAAGCTGGGTGTTCTTGTTTACGCCAGATTCTGTCGTAAGGTAACACCCGTCTGCGCCGCAGACAAAGTTCTCAAGATAACAGTCTTTGAATGCACCCTGTTTGGCACACGCCTCTGTTGTCAGGAAACCCTCTTTTTCAAATGTACCTTCGCTTGCGAAGAGACCCGCTGTCAAAACAGCAGCCAGAAGTAGGAGTTTTTTCATTATTCAACCTCCGCTTTGAGTGTTTGCATGAATGCGATGATGTCGTTCGTAGACTTCTCATCCATCCAGTCAAATGCCGGCATCGTAGAGACACGCTTGCCGTCTACTTCGTTATACCATGCAAAGTTTTTATGAGCGTTACGGTTATATCCCGGTACTACGACCGCAGATGGATCAACCATAGACTCTTTGAGGTATGCAGCTGAAGCATAACCGCCGATGTTTGCTAGAGAAGGGGCCATATAATCAGGTGCCATATCTTCAGCTACGCCGAGTTTATGACATGCCGCACAGTTTGCGATCGCCTGCTCTTTACCGTTTGCCGCATCGCCTTCGACAGCAGCAAGTCCGGAGATCAGCGCGTCGCCTCCCTTGACACCTTCAAGCTTCACAGAGACCCATGATGTCAGGTGCTTAAGACCGTCACGGCCCATCTTTGCGCCATCCCATACTGCGAATGCTACCGGGATAGCACCTGCGTTAAGGTCTACATAGCTGTCTTTCATAGAACGGCTGACCGTTCCTTTCCAGCCTTTTGCTTTTGAATCATAACCAAGACGTGCGTATGAATCGATACTTGCGTCTTTGATCTCAGTCATTGAACGGAAACCTTCGCTTACGAATGTACGCTCATAATCACTGCTTCCGATGCTTTTGACTTTCTTGTCAAATTTCTTCAGATCTTTTTCAAAGAGTTCTGTCTGATTACGGTTTACCTGGTAATAGACGTTACCCTTGCCGTTTGGCTCATAAAAGTCTTTAACGGCTTTTTGAAGGTGAACGACTACCGGACGCCCTTCGCTGCCCATACCGATGTATGGAAGCTTGGAAGCGTCAGCATAATCAGACGCCAGCTGAACAGCAAAACCGTCGGCATATGAGTCACTCTTGTAACCAGACTGGATATTCATCGTCCCATCAGGCCATTTGATCATGAACGCGATCTGCGACCCGTTGTGGATCGCACCGACTTTAGCTGTTTTAGCTTTGTTGTCAGCATTAAGCTCATTGGCTTTTTTGTCATTCATCTTGATCGTAGTTTGCGGATAAAGCGTAACATCAGAGAATTTCGCTTTTTTCCAAACATATGACTTGTACGTCACTTTATCGATGCTGCCGTCAACTTTAACCGCAGTAATAGCTGCATCAGCAGCCATCAAAGAGGATACTGCAATGCCAGATGCCAGTAGTGTACTTGCTATCTTCTTCATTAGTGGTGTCCTCCCGGATTAAAATCAGCGCCGTGCGTATAGTTCTGAATGTGACCGATCTTCGTATGCTTACCAGCGATATAACGTGTATCTACCGGAGCAAGTGCGTGCTGACCTTTGTCTTTAGCGACCTGCTGATAGTAGTTGTTGTCAAGACGGAACATATCTGAGTGCTGGTATGCAATCAGGATATCCATCAATTCGCTCTCACCGGTCTCTTTACGTTTCTTCATCTCAGCTTTCAACGTTTTGATAGCATCGTGAACTTCAGGGCCGAACAGTTTTTCAAGCTCTTCGATCGGAAGACGCGTCGATCCTTCGATGATCTTGCCGTCTGCGTCGAATTTCGCAGGAGATTCGGTTGGTGGTACATAGTATACGTTTGGCTGTGTTCCGTAATCAGAACGCAGACCCAATGCTACTTTGTATTTGTTGACCAGTTTGTGCACCTGAGACTCTTCGTCATCAAGGAAACCTACGAAACGGATACGGCCTACACACTGCTGTGCACATGCCGGCGGAAGACCCTGCTCTACACGTGGGAAACAGAGGATACACTTCTCAGATTTAGAGATCTTCGGATTGAAGTAAATCTTCTTGTAAGGGCACCCGGCGATACAGTAACGGTAGCCCTGACAGCGGTCAAGGTCAACCAGTACGACACCGTCTTCTTCGCGTTTGAAGATCGCATCACGAGGACACGCGCTCAAACAGCCCGGATTTGTACAGTGGTTACAGATACGTGGCAGGTAGAAGAAGTAGTTATCCTGCGGGAATACACCTGCACCTTCATCTTCATCCCAGTTCGGACCCCATGTAGGTTCTACATTCGGCTCGAAGCTGGCGCCGCCCTGAAGAGCGTCGTAGTTGTAATCCCAAGGCACACCGTAGTCTGCCTCAAGGTTTGGAATAACACCCGGCTGAAGGTCGCCTGCAGCGTCAAAACCGCCGCCAAGCTCCATCCAGTTTTTCGGATAACCCGTACCCGGATATGTTTCAACATTGTTCCAATACATATACTCACGGCCGTTGCGGTTCGTCCATTGAGTCTTACATGCTACGGTACATGTCTGGCACCCGATACACTTGTTCAGGTCCATTACCATTGCTAATTGTCTTTTTGACATCAATGCTCCTTATTTAAACGTTTGCTTTTTCATAGTTAACGGCGCCATCGTAAGCGTACTGGTTACCGTCCCAAAGACCACCGAATTTCAGGTGACCCCAACCGTCTGCCATTTCAAGCAGGTTCAATCCTGTTGGTACAACTTCGTTGTGACCTTTGTTGAACTTGTACATGTATGGTTCCCAACCGTGCTCCATTACCAGACCGTCTGCCGGTGACGAAGAGCTCAGTTTTGCCATAGCGTAGAACTCGCCAAGGTTATTGAAGACGCGGATCGTATCGCCGTCTTTAATACCTTTTTGCTCTGCTACTACACGGTTAAGTGCAATCGCAGGTACACCGCGCTGCAGACGCAGAAGCGTACGTGATGTCTTGTAGTTCGAGTGGATCGACCAGCGTGCGTGCGGAGTCATAAGTACATATGGGTACTCTTTACGCTGTGGACGGATACCTTCCATACCTGTATTTGTCTGCGCACCCATACGGATGAACATCTCGTGGTCGACGTAGAACGTCTGACGGCCTGATGTCGTGTGCAGTGGCTGGAACTTGTACAGGTGGTACTCGTTCGAGTTGTACGGTTTGTCAGAGTACAATGGAGACGTCTGCGCCGCTTTATCATTGATAAGCAGGAAGCCGCCGGCTTTGTACATCTTCTCCATTGTCCATGGCTCGTACTGCTCACACTTCTCGAGTGCCGCCTGTACTGCCATCTTATCCGTACCAAGGTAAACTTCACCTTCACCCTCAGACTCTTCGTCGGTGTTGGTGTACTCTTTGTGGAAAATCGTCAGGTCACGGAAGCCCGGACGTGCATAACGCTTGTCTTCAGGTACTTTCGCTTTAGCGACATTTTCCGGGCGGTTAGCGATCTCTTCAAGCTTTTTAGCCAGGAAGGTGAACATAGTCCACTCATCTTTCGCTTCACCGATGTTCTTGATGTTTGCAACCGGCTGTGCCAGGTTGGTGAAACGGTGGTAACCCGGAGATGTACGAAGATCGTATACCTCGTAGTGAGACTTCGCAGGCAGAAGGACATCTGCATACTGTGCCGTTTCACTCATACGGTAATCGACGTATGCCAGGAACTTCATCTTGCTCAGGTACGCCTTGCGGTACTCGTTACCTTTGTTACGGCGGAAGATGGAGTCAGCAACGATAAGCGCCGTATCCGGTGCCCACCATGGCTTGACAACGTTTCCGTGCTCGGATTCGTTGTTCGCTTTACCGTTCTCGCCCTGCGCCAGGATCTCGCTCAGTACAGCCATGTACTCTTTTTTGCTCATGCCGTTCTGAGCACGCTTGACGTCTTCATCGTTAAAGTACTGATCGAACGTCTTCATACCGTCACCCATGACGAACTCGCCGACGAAGCCCGAACCGAAGCGCGGAGAGTACTTGCCGCTGAAGCCTGAAAGTGCGCCCAGACCCGAAAGCTGGAACTCATTTTCTGTATTGATACCGCCGTATGGTCCCATGCGGCCTGTTAGACCACAGATAGAAGCAACGTTCCAGATCGTCATCATACCGTTGAAGTATTTGTTCAACGAGAAGCCGGTCGTGATCTCAACGACTTTAGGAATCGCGATGTCACGCGCCAGCTGACGTACCGTATCCGGGTGAACGCCTGTGATCTCCTGCGTCTTCTCCGGAGCGAACTCTGCAGCTGATTTTTTCAGCATTTCGAACGCAGTCGTCACTTTACGTGTATGGCCATGAGAGTCAGTGATCTCCCACTCACCCTCGAGTGCCGGCTCGATACCGAACTCTTCAAGACGAAGCGTATGGTGTTCGCTTCCGTGTGAACCAGGCATCATCGCCGGCTCATCCGTTTTAGTGTTCCAGCTGTAGTACACCTCTTCATACTTGTGGTGCAGCTCTTTGTCTTCCGTATGTTCCATATCAGAACGGCGGATCATCTTCTTCGTCTCTACGTCTACAAGGAATGTAAGGTCGGTATAGACCTTCATAAACTCAGGCTTGTAAAGCTTCTCGGCAAGGATCGTCTGGATGACGCTCATCGCAAGGATGTTGTCAGAGCCCGCTTTAATAGGGATCCAGAGGTCTGCAGACTTGGCCGTCGCATTGAACTCCGGTGTAATAACGATGATCTTCGCACCGTTGTACTTCCCTTCCCATACGAAGTGAGCATCAGGGATACGCGAAACAGACGGGTTACCGCCCCACATAACAGCCGTATCGACTGTATACATGAAGTCCCACGTACAACCGAGGTTACCCTCGCCGTATGCGACCGCTGCACCGGAGAACATATCTCCAAGGTACGATGACGGGTAGATACGGTTAGCGCCAAGCTGCGTTGAGAAACGAAGCGGAGCACCGCGGCGACCTTCGGTAAGAAGACCGGTACCCGCGTGTACCATAAGCTTGTCCGGACCGCGTTCAGGGTCTGTCTGACAGTCAAAGATCTGCTGACAGATCTTCTCTGCCGCTTCATCCCAGCTGACACGTTTCCATTTACCTTCGCCACGTTCACCGACGCGGACCATAGGGTAAAGGATACGGTCTTTCTGGTACATTACCTGTGAGTGCTGAACACCCTTGTTACAACCGCGCGGGTTGAAGTCAGGGATCTTTGCATTGATGACAGGGTAGCGTGCAGACTGGTTCTCACGGGTTACGACACCGTTGTGAGACCATACTTCCCATGCACAGTTACCCTGACAGTTAACACAGTGATATGCGAAACCGTGCTCCTCTTTTTTACCATAGGTAAACGAGAATTCGTTGCGGTACATATCTTCCGTGTAGTTAGTGTTCGGGTAATCGTTCTTGCCGTTCTCCACAGACATGACATTTGTCTTTGCGAAGAGGCTGCCCTGAGAGGCAACCAACGCAGCTGTCATACCTGAAACCTTCAGAAAATCTCTACGTTTATTGTTCATAACTTTCGTCATATTTAAGCCTCTCCCTTATCTCTTAAGTGGTAAACTCATGTCGTTACCCCACTCATCCCAGCTACCTGAATATGCTTTAACTTTGTCATATCCAAGAAGTTTCAATGCGGTAATGATCTCTGTACTGCGGCCAGCACCAACTTGACAATATGCATAGACTGTTTTGTCCGGTGTAATATTGTATTTTGCGAACACTTCTTTCAGTTCGTCCGCTTTTTTGAATGAACGCTTGTTCTCAAGGTCTGAGATCTTGCTCCACTCAAGCAGTGTTGAACCCGGGATGTGTCCGGCACGTGCAACGTTATCCATCTTGCGCTCACCGATGATCTCCGCCATACCGCGTGAATCAACGATCACATAGTTGGAATCTTCACCGTTTTTCAGGATATCTTCCATTGCAGTTTTGAGCTCATCTTTACCTGCGATGTACGAAAAGTCAAGCGCGTTCTGGTCAATCTTGTAGTGCTTAGGCTCTACGTGCTCTTCGCCTTTGACGACCAAGAGTTCTTTCTCGACAGCTTTAAGACGTTTAGTGATCTCTTTCTGTGCTTTCTTGCTGGCTTTTTCAGTCGCTTTGAGTTCTGCGATTTCCGCGTCGCTCAGCTTGATCTTGCCTTTTTTCGCATCTTTGATTTTCTTCTTCGCTTTTTTAGCGACTTTTTTCTCTGCTTTCAACTCATCGTTGATCGCATCGTACTCTTTCTGCGCCGGGTCAATTTCCATGATGGCTGCACGGCCGCCATTGAGGACTTTAATGTTTTCATGACCGAAACTTTTGAAGAAAAAGTATACACCCGTTGCATTCGGGCCTTTGAAGTCATCGTAAGCGATGATCGTCATATCTTCACTGATGCCTTTGGATCCGACATAGTGTTCTGCGTCGTCAATACAACGGAAAAGCGGTGCACAATGCATCTCGCCCATAATATTCGCGTGATGCAGGTGGTGTGCATACATCTCTACTGAACCCTTGATATGACCAAGTTTGTAAACGTCCTCACTATCCCCGGACACAAACATGACCTTTGGGTCACCAATCAATTTTACGGCATCTTCTGCCGAAATAAGGATGTCATTGTTCTCATAGCCATCGGCCAACACCGGTGCAGCTGTCAATGCTACTGCGACACAAAGTGTTTTTAGCAATCCCTTCATCCGTGCTCCTTGTTTATAAACTGTTTACGACATTTCAACATCACTAAACATAATTAACGCCCTCATTATAGGCATAGCACTCTTAACAATTCTTAAATTATTCAACTCAGTTCCTTTATCTTTACCATTTGTAACAAATCTATCACATACATATCTCATAATGATTAATTATCCGTTTAATTTCGTTTTGTGATGATTTGATGACTTAAAAATGCTAAATATATATAAATTAATTAAGCTGATTTAGATAGTTTTCGCTACTATTTTCGAACTATAACTATAGGAAGCGAATATGCCTGAAGCAGCACTAGAAACTGCCATTAATAATCAAGATACTGCAAAAATCATTGAACTACTTGAAGACAAAACACTGCCGATAGAATCCGTCAAAGCGATCTACTACCCGTTTAAAGATCATAAAGAGATCGTAGGTCAGGTCGCCATGAACCTTAGCCTTCGCACATCGGTCTATGAACGCGATCAGGAGTACAGCGACACCATGGTCGAACTCCTGATCGATATTGCCAAAAATCCGGTCGATATGGGAGCGCGATGGGCTGTCGCAAAAAATCCGCACACCCCGACTGAAGTACTACGTTTTCTTGCCGATGACGAGGTGAACCTGGTACGTGCACTGGTCGCGACCAACCCGTCGACCCCAAGCGACATCCTTGAGCGCTTCTTCAGCGACGAAAAGATCGTGCGTGACGGGCTTTCCGGCAATCCAAACACCCCGCAGAAACTGCTGAAAATCCTTGCTGACGACAGCGACAAAATGGTCCGCATGCGCCTCGCGGAAAACCCGGGATGCAGTAAAGAGATTTTAAACAATCTGCTCAAAGACAGCGATCCGGATGTCTGTAAAGCCGCCGAAGTCAACCTTGGAAAAGACGCATGAAAAAACGCCGCTACGAGTCCGAACGCAGCAAGTTCACTGCGCTTGAAAACCATTTTCTCAACACCTTTTTCTCCGGTCTGTACCTCTCCGCAGGCGACCTGATCAACATCGGTAAATCCGTGGAACTTCCGATGCAGATGAACAGCCGTGAAAAACTCATTAAAGAGCTGCTCAACAAAAGCGACGAAGCCGGTACGCTGCCCCAGGTCACGGCACTGCTGAACAAGCTCATCGATGAGCGGATTCAGGAGTATCACCGTCTCAGCCTTGACTACCCGGGCGCACATGCCCCTATGGCAAAACTGGCACAAAAAGCCAACGGCACAAAAGGGCTGTTGGCGCGTGAGAGCAAAGGAAATCCGTATGAATAGCAAACAACTATCAGAAGCGATCGAAGCACTCACCTACCCTGGTCTTTCACGCACAGTCGGTGAGCTCAAGCTGCTCAGCAGCGCAAAGGTCAAGGAGGGGCACGCAGCAATCGAGCTGCTGACGGTCAGCGATGACTCCTATCTTGCCCTGAAAAAGCTTATTGAAGAGCAATTCGCAGCAGAGTTCACATCCATCGACGTGGCAAAAAAACAGCTGGCGAAAAAAGACACCAATTACGGCGATACGGCAGCGCCGAACAACCGCGCGCCGTATGCTAAAAACGTTATTGCCGTAACAAGCGGAAAAGGCGGCGTCGGCAAAAGTACTGTTTCTGTCAACATTGCCATCGCCCTTGCCCAGAAAGGGTACAAAGTCGGTATCCTCGATGCGGATGTCTACGGTCCCAATGTCCCCCGTCTTACACAGACTGACCTTGAGCGCATCAAATGGGATGACAACAACAAGATCATACCCGCCGAGAACTACGGTCTTAAAATAATGAGTGTCGCGCTCACGACACCGACCATGGACACACCGTTGGTATGGCGAAGTTCTGTCGCCGTATCTGCACTGATCCAGTTTCTTGAAGATGTGGCGTGGGGTGAACTTGACTTCCTGGTGATTGACATGCCGCCGGGAACCGGGGATATCCAGCTGACAATGGCGCAGGAACTGCCTATTACTGCGAGTATCCTTGTAACTACCCCGCAGCTTATCTCTACCGATGATGTCAGCCGTGCCGTGATGATGTTCAAAGACATCAATGTGCCGATGGCCGGGATCGTCGAGAATATGAGCTACTTTGTTGCGCCGGATACAGGGAAACGCTACGATATTTTCGGAACAGGCGGGGGTGAAAAGATCGCGAAGAAATACGGTGTTCCGCTGCTTGGCCAGATCCCGCTTGATATGGAGATCCGCGAAGGGTCCGATCAGGGCAAGCCGCCGGCTGCCTTCGGTGATGCGTCACAGAAAAAATATTATCAGGCTATTGTGGAGAGAACACTGCAGGAGATTTCGTTTAATCTTTAAAAAGAGCCTGGCCGGGAGTTCGGCCTACTCGGCGCTTCGCAATTCAGCATAGAGCTTTTCACACGCATCCACATCACCCCGGCTCGGTTTGACACGGATCGAAAGGTAGGTGATATGCCCATCGGGATGCACTTTTTTCAACGCCGTAGCATACACCCAGTAGTACCCCCTGTCTTTACGCAGGTTTTTTACAAACCCGGTCCAGAACCCCTTTGTCTGGATATCATCCCAGAGTCCTTTGAAGGCGATACGGGGCATGTCGGGATGACGAACGATATTATGCGGTTCCCCTATCAGCTCTTCGCGCGTATAGCCTGCAACTTCACAAAAGAGATCATTTGCATAGATGATAATACCCCTCTCATCTGTTTCACTCAGGATATAACTATTGTCAGGATAAAACCACTCATTAGTATTTTTATCTTTGATGATTTCTGCCACAATGGACTCCTCTAACAAGAGAATAGTCCAATTCTAATAAAAAAACACTTACGTCGCAATATTGATTTAACATTGCTCTCTTCAAACTATTTGAACGGCTTGCGAAGGTCTTTTTTGATCGCTCTTGGAGTAGCCAGTATCGTGGCAAACCTGCTCAGGTCCAGAAGCGGATAGCTCAAGGCGATATAATACTTTGCATCCAGCGCTTTGGCCGTACCCTCTTCAATCAAAACCGTATAGGGCAGAATCGCTCCGTTTTGCGTACCGGTCTTGTCAAGAAACGCTTTGGTCTTTTCCGCAAGTTCATAGCCGAACAGGTAGCGGTTATCGTCCAGTTTCAACTCGAAGATAACATCCCTGCCATGCTGATAGTTTCGCGCCTTTTCCACCAAGTCACTGTTCTCGCCCTTTGCCAGGGAGAGCATATCCTGATAATGAGCCATACCCATCATGAACTGGTACTGAGGCAATGCACTGAACAGCCACTCATCTGTTGACTCTTTCAAATCGACGAACTCACAGTTCAGTGCTGTCAACACTGCATCTGCATTATTCTGTGAGTACTCGTCCTGCAAAAAAGCTTTGAAGAAATACTTCGGGTTGGTAATGCTTATCCGTTTACGCTTTTCGTCGACATATAAGCGCAGTACCGCAGCAAATCCCCTACCGGGCTTGTTCGCCTGTGCCTTCATCATCGCATTTGTAAATACAAGTGTTGTACCATGCTCATGAGAAGGATAGCGCGCAAGCACTTCAAATCCCGCCTTGACAAGTTTGGTTGCAGCCATCTGAACATCCACATAAGCACCGATAAGATAGGTACTTACCTCTTTCTTATGCTTCTTTACCGGTACATCACATTTCTTGACGAATGCACCGGCTCCGATAGTCTCTTTCGGGTCATACTCGGCAGCTGAAAGTACCACTGACATCAACATAATCACCATGGCGGTTACAAAATTCTTCAAAGTACCGAGCCTCCCAATTTTTTCATTATCTCAACGATCTCATCATCATGATGGCGTGCCATATCCAATATATCTTTATCGTTTATTCCCATAACGGCCATCCAGTTTTCAATTGCCGCAACACCAATGACAACGGTATCGCTTCCTTCTACATTATAGATATAAAGAGAACATGGAGCAAAAACACCGGCATCAGGTCTGCCATGGTTGAAGAGCGCTTCAGAAAAAGCGATATGACAAAAAGAGTAAACCCTGTATGCACCGTATTTGCTAAAAGAAATCCCCCGTTCATCGGCTATAGCCTTGATGTCACGGTAGCCTGTGATGATATAGCCTCTCTTCTCCAAAAGCATTTCAAATTTCTCCTGGAAAATATCCAAACGGCTTTCAAGTGACACTTCTGGCAGAATCGGAAAGGAAAACTGCAGCAAAGGCGATGCAGGTAGCTTTGCATATTCAATATATTCAACGTTACCGCCAAGCTCCTTCTCAATCAACGTATCAAGCACATTAAACTGCCTGATGAACTCCAGTCGTATCTCCTGCGAATCTACACCTGCGATATCGAGCATAGTCGCTGGCATAAGGTGACCAACATATGTTTTATTCTCTGACATACGCTTGAACAGATGTAAATTGAACGGTGTAAAAGCACCCAGCTCCGGTGCTTTAAGCAAGAGCGGAAGCATCACCTGATCGTTTGATATAGGCGAAAAAGCAAGGTTGTCAAGATCTGTACTGCCGTAATCATCTTTATAAACATCGTTAACACGTGTCAAAGGGTCTGAAAGCACAAAATCGATACTCCAGAGCTTTTCATGGATCACCTTCTCAAAGAGCTGAGACTGATCGCCCTCTAAGACACTGTAACGCACACCCTGAATCCCAAAAAGAGCTGTACTAACTGTGAGCAATAATATCGTAACAGATAAGGACTGCTTCATGAAGCTCATTGGATACCTTTGCGGATATAATTACTTTAAACGTATTGTACATTTAAGAGAAAAACAAACGGTTGAAATAAACGATATTTCTCATAAAAAAAGTGACCGGAATCACATTTTTTATAAGTAAAGTAGTATTAATGGAAGAACAGGCTAAAAGGTTGAAGATCAAGAATTTTGGTAATGAATGTTTGTGATATTGTTTAAAAGAAGTAAATCCGACACCTAGGATATCTCAGAGGAAAGCTGACTAGATGTCAGTTTTCCACTGAGTAAAGTAATATAAGATGGAGCAAACGAACGACGTGAGTGCGCAGACAAAGGCGCCGGTAAATAGTCCGTCAAGTTGTTTTGGTAATGAATGTTTGTGATTTTGTTTAAAAGAAGTAAATCCGACAACTAGGCGGCGACCTACGTTTCCAGCCCTGAAAGGACAAGTATCATCAGCGATGAAGGGCTTAGCTTCTGGGTTCGGAATGGAGCCAGGCGTTTCCCCTTCTCTATAGCCACCTAGACGAACGGAT
>JBFEWT010000171.1:0-3592 GCA_041546225.1 Sulfurimonadaceae bacterium | reverse complement strand
GGATATTGTTCGAATACTCGTCTGCACGGGCAAAAGAGGTCGCATGCAGGGAAATGAATATGAGGATTATAAGCGTTGAGACGACGAAAAACGGCTTGAGTACGTCTGTATTTGAATAGCCCAGTGAATAAAGCGCCACCAATGCGTTCGAACGGATCAAAAAGATCTTGGTCGCGATCATGGCAAATATGAGCGAAAGCGGCAGCAGCATATCGATGGCAAAAAAAGCCTTGAACATCAAAAAGAGCAGCACTAAGTTGGCCGAATCAGGGAGCCGGTCGGCACTCTCCATATACTCGAACCCGACCATAAAGAAGATCAGCGCCACCATGATGACGGCAAAGTATTTAAGATAGTGAAAGGCGATATATTTAAATGCCAGCATCAACGACCCGTAATCTGAATTTTAGAGGTCCCTATTGTAGCGGAATCTTTTTTATCGAGCACTTAGAAGCGACGGTTTCGAGAGGCTCTTTCAGCAGCATCTCGACACTGTCAGCCGTGCGTCTGATCCATGCATCCAGATGCTCCTGTTCCCGGGCACTAAACGGCTGCAGGACATAATCGGCGACCTGTCCCTTGTGTTCGGGCTTGCCGATGCCCATTCGTACACGGTAATAATCTTTTGAGATGGCGGCGTCGGTCGACTTGAGGCCGTTATGACCGCCGTGGCCTCCGCCGAACTTGAAACGCAGTGCTCCAAAAGGCAGGTCAAGATCGTCATGGATAACGATCACCCCGTCAATCTTGTAAAAATTCTTTACCGCAACAACCGAACGTCCCGAAAGGTTCATGTACGTGGTAGGCTTCAGTAAAAAATGTGAAGAGAATTTGAAGAGGTCGCCTTCGAACGAGGCTTTGGAAACAGAAGAGGCACCATGACGGCGAACAAGCTCGTCAATGACCATAAACCCGACATTATGCCGGGTATCTGCATAGGCCGAACCGGGGTTGCCCAGTCCGACGATAAGCATGGATTACTTCGCTTTGATACAGCTAAGTACAGATACGCGGTCAGCGTCAGTGAACTTAACGTTCTCGATACCTGCGATGTCGCGGATAAGGACAGAGTCACCTACTTCAAGAGCAGAAACGTTGATATCGATCTGGTTTGGAAGGTTCTCGATTGTCGACTTTACGCTAAGGCGTTTTTTCGCAACGAAAAGCATACCGCGGTTTTTAACACCTGCAGGTGTACCGATCGGGTTGACCGGAACCATATATTTTGTAACAACACCCGGCTGTGCGACCATAAGGTCTACGTGCAGCAGGTTACCCGTAATCGGGTGTGACGCATATGACTGAACAACTACGTTGATCTCTTTATCCGCAACTTTGACCGGGAATGCAACAGTCTCTTTTTTGCGAACAGTACGGATGAAATCATTCATTTTAAAAGCAGCGTTGATGTTCTCAAGCCCTTTTCCGTAGATGTTGGCGATTAGATAACCATCACGGCGAAGCGTTTTTGTGTCCTGCTTGCCAATACTCTCTCTAACAATGCCTTCTAGCATAATGTGTCCTTTAATATATGTAAATGGAGTGGAATTATACTTAAATGAATTTTAAAAAAAGATAAAGTTAATCTCAAAGCGGTATGGAAGTTCTCTGTCTGTTTATTTTATGAAGGAAAAGAAAACGGTGAAAGGAAAAGCACCGCAGAAGCGGTGCAAATTAAAGAAGGATTAGTCTACGACGTTAGTGTCGCGGTTACGCATATCGTCGCCGATGCTTTCAACGAAAGGAAGACCTTCAACTTTGGCATCCCATACGATACAACCCTCTGTAGGACATGATGTAGCACAAGCCGGCTCATCGTGGTGATCGACACACTCTACACACTTGTCTGGGTAAACGTAGTAAATTTCTTCACCCGTCGGGTTATCTTCTTCATCGACAATTGCTTCTACCGGGCACTCATCAATACAAGCACCACAGTTGATACATGTATCATTAATATAAACTGCCATTGTAGTCTCCTAGATTTAATTTCAAATAACTATAGCAGGTACATTTTTAAACATAGCTAAAAAATGGAGTGCAAAAACAAGAATTATTTAGAGTGTTACGCGTGCTGAAAATCTTGAGGATAGTCCGCTGAAAAAGCTGTTCCGACAGATTCAAGTGATAAAGAGGTGATTAATGGGAATTTATAATAATTATAGGATTAAAATATCTCCCGACAACTGATCCGGGGATCAATTTCAGGAGCAAGGTGATATCAATGGAAACCTGGGTCCGAAAACCCTGGCGAGGCTTTACAGCCCGAGGTATTCTCTGATCACATCGACCTTGTCGGTTTTTTCCCACGTAAACTCCGGCTCTTCACGGCCAAAGTGACCGTAAGCCGCCGTCTTGCGGTAGATCGGGCGCAGCAGGTCGAGCGTATCGATGATGCCTTTAGGCGTCAGGTCGAAGAGCTCTTTGACACACGCTTCGATCTTTGCTTCGTCCACGACGGCCGTACCGTGCGCATTGACCATGATGGAGATAGGCTTTACGACGCCGATGGCGTAAGAGACCTGGATCGTCGCACGTTCACATGCGCCTGACGCCACAAGGTTCTTCGCCACATAACGCGCTGCATAGGCAGCCGAACGGTCGACCTTGGTCGGGTCTTTACCGCTGAACGCACCACCGCCGTGCGGGCAGCTGCCGCCATAGGTGTCGACGATGATCTTGCGTCCCGTAAGACCCGCATCTCCCTGCGGTCCGCCGATGACGAACTTGCCCGTAGGGTTGATGTGGTAGACCACATCATCACTCAGCAACTCGGCCGGGATCACTTTTTTAATGACCTCTTCGATCACATCCTGATGGATCTTCTCCTGAGGAACATTATCGTGGTGCTGCGTCGAAACGACGACCGTCTCTACAGAAACAGGTTTATCGTCGACATACTTCACGCTGACCTGCGCTTTGCCGTCAGGGCGAAGGTAAGGGATGATCCCCTCTTTGCGTACTTCCGCCAGACGCTCCGCGATGCGGTGCGCAAGGTGAATAGGAAGCGGCATCAACACATCGGTTTCTTTACAGGCATACCCGAACATCAGTCCCTGGTCCCCTGCGCCGATCTCGCCGCCGGCCTGATCAACACCCTGGTTGATATCCGGCGACTGCTCGCCGACACCGTTCAAGACACCGGCCGAGCGGTGGTCAAACCCGTAGGTCGCATCGGTATAACCGATCTCTTTTACCACCTGACGCGCAATTTCCTGCATCGGTGTGTATGCTGTTGTTTTCAATTCGCCTGCAATTACACAAAATCCATTAGAGACCAGGGTCTCACACGCAACGCGTGCATTTTTATCTTTTGCAATAATGTCATCCAGAATAGCATCGCTTATCTGATCGGCCATCTTGTCAGGATGCCCTTCTGTTACAGACTCAGAAGTAAAAATATACTCTCTAGTCATCGATTTCCTTTATTGATTATCCTCCGTCAGAAACGAAAGTGCAGGATTATATCTGAAAGCTCTTTAAAGTATTTTTTTTACGCTGTTAGTTAAGGAAAAATTTTTTCCTTTGTGATAGAATTTCATCACAAAAAAATTCTTTATCGGAGACTTACCATGTTAGTAACTAACAAAGC
>JBFEWT010000195.1:0-2908 GCA_041546225.1 Sulfurimonadaceae bacterium | reverse complement strand
CTGCGTCAGATCCTGCGAACCGAGGATCATCGCATTTAAAAAGCGTTCATGCTCGTTATAGGGGCGCGACAGCTCATAGAGCACCGATCCTTTTCTGCGTATACGCTGAGCGGATTCCGCCTTCGCTTTCGCGTTTATCGTACCGTCTTGCTGCATCGCACGGCGTGTCGACAACGACTCCACGATATTGGTGTACAGATCAGATGCAGCGATCTTCTGTACGATCGTTTTGGGCTGTTTGATTCCCTTTAACTGCTTGTAAAGCTGGTAAAAATCATGCAGGAACTTTGCCCCGTCCTGGGTCAGCTTCGGATGTTTGAGAACCGGGTTCTTCATAAACTTGGCATCAAATCCGAACTTCGCGAAACGCCCGACGGCCCCGAGTTCAAGGAAGTCGTCGAACAGTCCGAGCTGATGGTTCAGGCTCCGTTTTTCAAAAGGGTTGTTCATCGTTGTGTCCGGCGCATAAAGGCCGTAAAAGAGCGAACCGCTCCCGAGCTTTTGCAAAGCGATAAACATCTCCTTGGCGATTGCGCTGCCAACGCCTTTTGCAAATTCAAACAGGTGGATAAAGGCCATCATATCATGCTCATTGACCAGCAGCGTATAGAGATCCAGCATCGCCTTTACCTCTTTTGCATCAAAGAAGCTCACTCCGCCGCGTCGGCGGCAGGGGATATCCTGTTCGCGCAATGCGGCCTCAATACCATCCGCCGATGAGTTGTTGCGGAATATGACCGCTATCTCTTCAGGGTTGGTCTTCGATTTCTTGATATAGTCGGCAATGGCATGGTACTGATCGAACAGTTCGTCATAAACCAGCAGTTTCGGCGCTTCGGCCGCATGCTGTCTCGTCACTTCAAGCGCTTTTGGGTAGATGCGCTCATTGTAGGCGATCACCGTATTGGCCATCGAGAGGATAGGTACGGTAGAGCGGTAGTTTTTCGTCAAGGTATGGATCTGGGCATCGGGGTATTTTTTATTGAACGAACCGATAATGGTGATATCCGCACCGTTAAACGCATAGATACTCTGATCGTAATCGCCGACACAAAAGAGCGAAGGCGGTTTCATCGCATCGACAAGTGTCCCCTGCAGCGCATTGGTGTCCTGATACTCATCGACCAGCACCTCTTTGTAGCCCAGGTCGTTTCCTTCGCAGTAGCGCCGCATCTGCAGCAAAAGGTCGTTGAAGTTAAGAAAGCCGTACTGGGTCTTAAGCTCTTCAAACTCGTCGATCACGTCTGCATAGATCATCGCATAGGCCTCATGGCCGTTCTGACGGTTCTTTATCCACTCTTCAAAGGGTTCGAGCATCTCCGTGTTCTGATAGAACGAGTAGATATCATAAAGATAGTTAGCCCCGTACGGAGCCACTTCGCCTTCAATATGGTGAAAGGAACGTTTTTCGAAAACACTGCGGAAAAGTGTTTTGAGTTCACGCGGCTGCTTGAGTACGACCTTGCCTGACTTCTTTTTTAGCCAGCGGTAACTCACCGCATGGAATGTCCCCGCATCTATCTTTCCGGCCACTTCGTTACCGAACAGCAGCGCTACGCGTTCCACCATCTCCTGTGCGGCCTTGTTGGTAAAAGTCAGCAGCAGGATTTCCTGGGGTTTCACCCCGTTTTTCAGAAGATGCCCGATGCGCCCGACAATGGTCGATGTCTTGCCCGTACCCGCCGAGGCGATAATGAGGTTGTGTCCGAAGGGGGCTGTTGCAGCTTTAAGTTGGTCCTCGTTGAGGCGGGAGAGTGGCAAAGCATTCCTTCAGAGTGTAATTTAGTCGAATTTTACCTCCGCTTTGCTATAATCCCGCTAAATTTAAGACCCTTAAGGCAGCCCTTATTATGTCCAAACAGACCTACAACCCAAAAGAAGTCGAAGACGCCTACTACAAGCTCTGGGAAGAGCGCGGATACTTCGAAATCGACGGCAACAAAGCGATCCAGAAAGAGGATAAAAACTTTGCAATCATGATGCCGCCGCCGAACGTCACCGGCCGTCTTCACATTGGGCACGCACTCACCTTTACCCTGCAAGACATCATCACCCGCTATAAGCGTATGGATGGCTACAAGACACTCTGGCAGCCAGGCACCGACCATGCAGGCATCGCAACACAGAACGTTGTAGAGAAACAGCTGCTTGCCGAAGGTACGACCAAAGAAGAGCTCGGACGCGAGAAGTTTCTCGAGCGCGTCTGGGAATGGAAAGAAGAGAGCGGCGGCATCATGGTCGGACAGCTTCGCAAGATGGGTGTCTCCCCGGCGTGGAGCCGCGAACGTTTTACGATGGATGAGGGACTTAAAAGTGCTGTCAAAGAGGCGTTCGTCCACCTCTATAACGAAGGACTGATCGTCCGCGGAAACTACATGGTCAACTGGTGTACCCACGACGGTGCGCTCAGCGATATCGAAGTCGAACACGAAGAGCATGCAGGCAAGTTCTACCACATGCACTACCCGTTTGCCGACGGAAGCGGTCACATCACCGTAGCGACGACCCGTCCCGAGACCTACTTCGGCGATACCGCGGTCATGGTCCACCCGGATGATGAACGTTACACCCACCTCATCGGCAAAAAACTGAAACTTCCTTTGAGCGACCGCGAGATCACCATCATCGCCGATGCGCATGTTGACATGGAGTTCGGTACAGGTATGGTCAAGGTCACCCCGGCACACGACCAGAATGACTACGAAGTCGGCAAACGCCACGACCTCGAGTTCATCACCGTGTTCGATGAAAAAGGTATCCTGAACGACTACGCCGGTGAGTTCAAGGGTCTTGAACGTCTCGCTGCCCGTGACGTCATCGTCAAACGCCTTGACGAAGAGGGCTTTATCGAGAAGATCGAAGATCACGTTCACCAGGTCGGTCACTGTTACCGCTGTAAGAACATTGT
>JBFEWT010000112.1:0-7343 GCA_041546225.1 Sulfurimonadaceae bacterium | reverse complement strand
TCACCACCCTGTCACACCCCAGGCGTATACTTCTTCCATGCACAGCAAGAAGGTAACATTTTCCTTCCTCCGTACTCCAATACGCGAACACCCTCTTTGCTGTGCATTCACTAACCTGAAAGGAGATCCCATGGCATGGAAAGAAGCTCCTATGCTGAACAAAGCCGCATTTATCCTGCTGACACTCATCATCGTCACCGGCGTGCTCTACCCTCTGTTTTTCTGAGTAGCGACTATCCGTTTTCAGGCGTGACAATCTCAAGGAAGTCGGCGCGTTTGAGTTTCATTTTGGAGATGCCGAACTGCTCGCTGAAACGCTCCAGCAGTGCCGCATCCTCAAGGAGCTGCTCCTTGATACGCTCGCCTTCGCCGCTGAGGCGCTCGTACGCCGCTTCGTCTTCCGCCTCTTCCGCGCCGTCGTGCTCAACGCTCAGGCGCATCAGTTCATCCAGCAGGCCCTCATAGAGCTCTTCACCCTCTTGCACCGGCGCGAAACCGTAAAACGCCAGGATATCATAGGGAGCCATCTGTGTAGCGATCTCTATGGCATTAAATATCCTGAACGTGTTGACAAAATAGAGCTGCCCGTAGAGCGTAGGTTCCGTTTCCATCCCCTTTTTCCAGCCGGGCTCATCATCATGCGAATCCAAAAGAGCCCCTATTTCATCCAGTAAGTCGAGCTTGTCGGCTGAAACTCCCTTATTTGCGGGCGCGGCATCGGACGCTTTTAAAATGGACTTGTCGCGCTTCCCTGAACGCCGCTTTATTATCTGCACGGGTTCATCCAAAGAGGCTTCTATGGCTTCAAGCAGTTCCGGATCATCCACATGCTCCGCTACGGATGCGAGCGCACGCTCTTTTTGCTGCGTATCGTTGATGCTCTCGGCGGTGACCAGCACCTTTCTCAGCAAGCTGCTGTTCTCACTCCGGCGGGCAACGGTCGCCATGAGTCCGGCGCGTTCGCGCTTGCCCTCTATCTGCTCAGCATACTCCAGTATCTGATACTGCAGCTCCGCATCTTCCGTTTTCCTGCCGACAAGTGCGAAAACAACCCCCTTGGTACGTTCATTTTCTATTGTCTTTGCTATCTCCACTGTACGGTTCAGCCAAACACTCTGCTCTGTTTTACTCAGCAGGTTCATCAGATGGTAGGCTTTTATATTATCCTCTTCGACGCCTTCGATCAACCCGAGAACACGCGTTATCAACGCAGACTCGCCGCTGCGTGCAGCGACCGACGTCAAAGAGTAGAGCATCTCCGTCTCGTCCTCCAGCGACTCCGCGACCTCCACGGCACGTTCAAGCAGAGTGCTGTCACCCTTCCGCACTGCCAAAGATGCCAGAACAGAGGCCTGGTCATCATCGCTGTCGAGGAACTCCGTCATCTCCATAAAGCGCTCATACACAGCCTCATAGTCCGCTTTTGCCGCTATCGTGTCGAGTACCTGCGCCTGTTCTAAACCATATAGCGCCGAATCCGCCACCTCCAGAACCTCTTCAAGCACCGCGCCTGTCTGCGCATTTATCACGATGAAGCGCAAGAGTGTCGATATCTCTTCATCGTCATCATGCGCTGCCGCCATCTCCAAAGCGCGACGGGTCAACGCGTTCTCACTGCTGTGATCGGTGAGGCATGCAAGCGCCAGGGCATGCAGGAAGTCGCTTTTCATCGACTCTGCCACCTTTACGCTCCGCTCAAGCAAAGCATGCTCATCGCAGCTCTCTATGATCATCTCCACGGCACGTTTTTGTTCCTCTTCATCTTCCATAGTCTGCGCGATATCGAATGCCCGTTCAAAGAGCAGTACCTTCTGGGCGCTGTTCAACTCAGCTCTGGCAGAGTTCTCCACGATCATGCGTATGAGCATCTTTTTCGTAAAATCGCTCACAAGCCCGCTCCACACCGCTTTGAGCTCTTTAAAAGCACTCTGGTAGTGCGGCGCTTCCAGCGTCCAGATGATATCTGCGAAAAGTTTGAGGAACGCCTCCTTGTAGTCTTTGAAACACGCAAGCACTTTGGCATACTCGCCGCTGAGAAGCGCCAGTTCGAAGGCGAAACGGATCTCTTCTATATCGGTCTTTGCACTGCGCTCATAGTAGCCGAAGAACTCCCCTATGAGGGCTTTTACCTCATCGCTGAGCTCGAAACTTTTCATCCCTGTGTAGTCACCCGCTTCGAGCGCCTCTGCGCTGATGTTCTCCTGCATCACCCTAAACCAGATAAATCGGTAGAGCAGCGTCAGAAAGTTCTCTGCGAAGTACTCCTCGAGCGCATCGTCGCGCTTCTCTTTGAGCACCGCGATGAGATCATTAAGCAGCCTGAAGAGATCCGAGCGCTCTGTGAGGTAGTAGAACTCGCTGAAAAGCAGCGCGTAGACGTCATGGTTTTGTTCAGGTATCTCCACCTGTTGGCTCAGTGCGTTCAGGTCGATCTCATAGATGTCGCGCAGTTCGCCGTTGCCGCTTTTAAAGTAGTTCCTTATCGCCTCTTTGACCGACAGGTGGTAGAACGTGTAGCGTTCATGGGTATCTTTGTTCAGATAGATCTCGATAGCGCTGAAATAGCTGTTGTGGAACTCTTTGCGGTCAAGTACGCCGTCGTGCATTTTGAGTGTGAGCGCATAGAGTGCGTCAAAGGTCACATGCGTGCGCGAAAAGTAGAAGATATAGAGCAGTTTCGACGCGATGGTGCCGAGGTTCTTGAAGCTCTCGTGGTAGAACGCGTCCAGACCTTTGGGGAGGGCTTTGGAGTAGTTCAGGATCGCCTGCGCGATATCGGTCGTGGTGACGTCGAGGTCGCGCAGCTGCTGACAGATGTAGTGGATGTAGAGCGGCAGGCCTTCGGACTTCGCATAGACCTCCTCGCGGATGTTCTCATAGGTCTGCAGCGTGCCGTTAAGCTCTTTTCGCGGCAGCACCTCATCAAGCAAGATGTTAACCTCTTCCGCGCTGAGACCCCCGAGAGTGATGGATGCGCCGTCCTGGCGGTAGCTTTGCTCCGCGAGTATCTTCAGTTGCGTGTTGAAGAGTCTGCCCTGCAGGGCATCGAGTATCTGCGTGTAGCCGCGGGTGGAGAAGATGAAGTGCACACGCTCCCCCGCCGACGAGAGCGGCAGGTTTGAGAGGAAACCCGCGGCATCTTTGAACTCATCCAGACCGTCGATACTCAGGATGAGCGGCTGGGTGCCGGCGGCGTTAAAGCTCTCAAAAAGGTTTTGGAGGCGCTCCAGCACCGTCGCCTCCTCGAAGTTTTCGAGCTTCTTGATGGCGATGCCGTTCTCGCCCAGAAATGCGGAGAGCTTGTTGTAAAAGAACTTCTCCTCTTCGCTGCTCATCTCGCCTTTGCGGGCATAGAAGATGTAACTTAAAGGAGTGAGCGCCTCCCCTTCAAACGCGGCGATGATCTCCTGCTGCAGCTGCGAGACGAAGGCGGACTTCCCGGTACCGGGCTTGCCTCTGAGCGTGATAGCTGTCGGGGTAGATGCCGAGAACCCTTCCAGGATATGACTCTTGGCACTGCGAAGCTCCTCCTCGCGCCCGACGAAGGTGGCAAGAAGGTCGCTTTGGCGTTTGCCATCGGAGCTGCTGTGGGCGTTGATCTCTTTTTGCAGGGTAAGCATCTCTTTGAGCAGGCCCGAGACCTCATTGTTCTGCGAGAAGAAGTAGTAGTGGTTGAACCCGTAGTCGAGGTAGTAGGACTTCGAAGCGCTCCCGTCGTTATAGAAGAAGAGCTTGACGCGGTGGTGCTCGCGGCAGGAGAACATCCGGCACTCGACATGGATAAGCAGCGGGGAGAGCTCGGCCTGCGTGTCGCCATGGCGTGCGAAGATGCGTGAAGGCCGATGCTCCTGCGCTGCAGCCTCGTCGCCGCTTTTGTAAAACTGCAGTGCCCCGTCTTCGAGAAGAGAGGCGATCTTATCCTGAAGGGCCGTAATGAGCGTGTCAAGGTTTTTTAAAAGCGCGTCGCGCTGTGCCACGTCATCGTCTTTGAACGAAGCCCCGTGCCCTTTGACCTTGTTGCGAAAGCCCACGGCATAGTTGTCGAGCAGTTCCTGAATGCTCTTGATGCGCAGGGGTTTGGCAGCGGCATTCTCCGTGATGATGTCATCGGCGCGCAGCAGTTCAAGCCCAAGGCTGCCCTCGTGAAAGAGCGTGTAGAGCTTTTCATAGAGCGGGTTGTTCAGTGCGTGCAGGGTTTTAGCGTTGGCTTTGATGTAGCAGTGCGTCGCAAGCGATTTGAAGTCTCCCAGAGAGGGTTTCTCTTTAAAATGCCCGAGGATGATCCTGCCGTAGACCTCCTCGTCCAGCGATTTGACGACCGAGACCGAAAGTATGCCCAGAAACTTGAGCATCGCTTCCATGTAGTCAAGCCCCGACTGCAGTCTCAACTGCCCGATGTGACGCTCATAATCCTCACGCAGCGGCTGCAGCAGCAAGGCGTTGACATCGATCACTTCTTCTTTACCCATCTCTTTCCCTCTTCATTAAAACTGTTCTTATATCTATCAATAATTTTTGATAAGATAGTAGCGCTATCTAGCTTACAGTGCCCGTAAACAGCGCTCAGATGCACCGTTTCTACAAGATATAAAACCCCTTGTCAACGACCATTCCCGCTTCCGTATACTCAAAGTCAAGCCGTGTACTTTTTTCCAATACGTAGCGTTTGGCAAGGATGTCGGCCTTGGACAGCCCGTCCGCGATGTCAATGGCGTTAAAGGACTGGCTTCGGATCAGTATGGCGTCGAGTCCGTTACGCTCTTTAAACTCCAGCAGAAGCGCGATGATCTCCTTGCGAACGGTGTATGGATTGAGGTGGCGGCTGTTCAGCGAGCCCTGCAGGTTGTTAAGGATGTAGACCTTCTCATCCACGTTATAGGCACGGCAGAGCAGCCCCCAGAGCATCACTTTCTCATCATCATGGATACAGAGGTTCATAAACGAAGCATTGAGCTGCTCGAGTCTGTGCGCACTGTTCAGCCTGATGCAGACCCCGCGCACCCCCGCCCCGAGAACACCGATGGGGTGGTTATGCTCATAGACGCCCAGCGTATAGTGAGCCGTGTTAGCCAAAGAGACCCACTGCTCCTGCGCCGGGGTGAAAAATGCCGTTTTAGGCGCTCCGCGGCTCGCCTTTTCATAGAGCGATACATACTGCTCCTGTACACCCATCGCAGCGGCCATGCGCAGATGCTTCTGCTGCAGCTCATAGCGCTCATACTCTGCCAGAGGCGACTCGCAAAGCGCTACGGTATTGATGTAGTTGAGCAGGTGCGATGAACGGTGTTGTTTCAGGTCGAACTGCACATCGGCACAGAGGCCCAGCAGCGTGGCCAGCGAACTGCTCTGCGTCAGCCTCCTTACAACATTCTCGTGCAGCAGGCTCCTGTCGTTAAGGCTTTGCATCAACAGACCCAGCTGCGCGGCAAGATGGTTGACGGCGTCGCAGCTGTGCATGTTGTGGCTCACCATGGCCCCCAGTATGGTGTTGGCAAGCTTTTTGCGCATCGCTGCATCATCACAGTCACGTCTCAATGCGAAGAAGAAACGGCAGATGGCCGGATGCAGCACTTCGTAAAAATCGTGCATCAGCTTCATGTTCAGCGTATAGTAGTTCTGGCCGTTCTCCAGCGGGTAACGCTCAAGGTAGCCCGGCAGCAGGGCGAAGCGCTCATACGCTTTGATGACCTGCTTGACGTTTCCGCCCGCATCGAGCAGCAGACGGACAAAACAGCTCAAAAAACCGTCATACGTATACCCAAGTTCCCTGTAGCACAGTCGGAGCCCTTTGAGATTGCCTTCAAGATCGTCCATCGTCACGATATACATCTCGTGAAACAGCATAAGCGACTTGACGACCCTCGCATGCAGCCTCGGCGGCAGTCTGTTCTCACCCAGCTGCTCCATCCAAGCTCTGCGCTGTGCCTTTTCGAGCTCCAGCATACGGTAGGAGCTTACCATACGGTGAAGCATATCGTCGGTGATGTAGCGGCTCAGCATCTTCCGCCCCAGCGGGGTTGAAAACCATGCGTCTATCTGTACATCGGAGTGGCGTATACGGTTCATAAGGCGGTCGCGTACGATCCTCAGCAGTGCACCGAGCTGATGCTTGGTAATGTTCAGGCCGTGACGGGCGTAATCGGCATCGAGCTGTCTCAGGATCGCATCGGCGATGAAGGCGATGTTGTCACGGTTCTTCTCTTCGTCGCTATGGTGCATGAACACCTCATAGCTGGTGTAGTAGACAGATTTCATATCGATGCGGTTCTTTCGGATAAACGAAGGCAGAATAAAGTCCAGCGGACGTATGGAGGCGGCGCGTGTCAGCTCGTCCACCATACCATCCGCGATGGCGCCCAGGATCTCGGTCTGCAACGTAAAGAGACGTTCGCGCTGCAGCTGCATCAAAGCGCGCATGCCCGCCGTCTCATAGAGGTTCACCTGCATCGTCTCGCACGCACTCTCATACACCCATTCCAGCACCTCTTCGAGCGCCAAAGCATCTTTGTCCCCCGTTTGGGAACCTGCAATATAGGGGCGGTAGGTCATGGAAAGGCAGTGTACGATACCGGGGAAACGGTAAGGGCGCAGTACGGGGAAGTTGCTGCTGTGCAGGGCGTAAGGGTGCAGCCTTCCGCGCATCCCAAGCCTCTCAAGGTGCACTTTTGCCTGCATGAGCGCCTGCGCAAAGCTTTTGAGCATCCCCTTGTTCAACGTTTGGGGAGTATGCAGAAGCTCTTCGCAGATCCAGTTGCACAATGTTTCGGGCATCATGCGGTATTAATGATCGAAGTAACGGTGGTTGCCCTCGGTGTACCCCGATGCGACGTCGCTGCCGAAAAAGAGATAAAGATAGTGGTAGTGCAGCTTCTCCCGATGACTTCTCTCCAGTAGCGCTCTGCCCATCATCTTCTTAAGACGCTTGAGGATAACCGGTCTTCCCGCATCGATAAGCGTGCGCAAAAGCAGCTGTGCATCGTTCAGCGCTGCCGCGGGCTCTGTCTGTATCATCTTGCTCATGTCGTCTCCTGTTTAGACAACTCTACAGCGAGGTTGTGACAGCTTGGTGTCGCAGGAGAAACAATGCGTCAAAAAAATAAAAATGCGAAAAGGTGTAAACAAACTTACCGGCCTGACACCACGCTGTCTCAGAGGGGGTTTATACTTCTTTCATGCACAGTGAAAGCGGGGCATACACTTCCTATTTCCATTCCCGCCCTCTCCTTCGCTGTGACACCTCTTTCATCTTAAAGGAGATCCCATGGCGTGGAAAGAAGCTCCATTAATCAATAAAGCAGCATTTGTCCTGCTGACACTGCTTATCGTCGGCGGCGTGATCTATC
>JBFEWT010000154.1:0-4263 GCA_041546225.1 Sulfurimonadaceae bacterium | reverse complement strand
CCGCCTCAATCAGCGGCATGGATGATGAGAAGATCATCGCGCTTTACAAACAGGGCGTCGATCTCGACACCATCGCCCGAGAACTGCGCCTCTCTAAAGCCGAGGTCGAGTTCGTCCTCAAGATCAACAAGATCCGCTGAAACTGCGCGATAGAGAGTTCTTCTTTGGAGCTTTCGTAACGGTATCGCTGCTACAGCGGTGCCGCATGAACTGTTTGCCTCGATAAACACCCTTTCCGTTAATCCCCGTAAACTGATGAAATATAACAATTTTATTACATTTTATTTCTAATCAAAGTAATGAAGAGTACAATTATCACTATATATTATAAGGTTGGAATGTGAAAGTAACACCGCTTGATAAAGAGTATACGGTAGATTCGAAGCTGGATATCTATTCCGAGACCGATACCAGAGGGACGATTACCGCCGTAAATGACGGTTTTCTGGAGATCTCAGGCTACACCGAATCGGAGCTTATGGGCAAACCGCACAGCATCGTGCGCCACCCAGATATGCCAAAGGTCGTCTTTAAACTGCTGTGGGAGACGCTTAACAAACATGAGAAGATGAGCGCCATCGTAAAGAACCTGCGCAAGAACGGCGAGTACTACTGGGTCTACTCCGAGTATGAGCCTATTGTAAAGGATGAAGAAGTCGTCGGTTTCAAGTCCTTCAGAAAACCGGTACCCCATAGCGCGATCGAGGCGGTAGAGGGACTTTACGGCAAGCTGTTGGCCGAAGAGAACGCCAACGGTGTACAGCAGGCGCAGCATATGCTCGATATCATCCTGATCAAACAAGATGCCAAGAGCTACAAAGCCTATATCGACCGTCTCTACGAAAAAGAGCTCAAAGGGCTGTTTGGAAAGTTCTTCAAGAAGCTCTTTGGCAGAAAATAAGTCTCAGAACGAACCGCACTGTATCTGGGGAGGGGATTTAACTTCCGGCTCCCTGGAGACTCTCTCTCTTTTTGTATGCTTTTAAAATCAACATCACACCAAGAACACCTGCCACAAACGATGCAAAGAAAATACCCAGTTTGACAGCACCAATGATACTCTGGTCTAAAAATGCGAGCTGGGTTATGAAGATGGACATGGTAAATCCGATACCGCCCAGGAAACCGACCGCAATAACTTCATCCCAGCCAAGGTCATCGGGTTTTCTGACGATACCCAGCTTTTGGGCCAGGTAGGTCAATCCGACGATACCGACAGGTTTCCCGATAATAAGCCCCAGAACGACACCGACAACGATCAGGAGGTTTTGCGATACCGCCGAAAAGTCGAGTATCACGCCCGCATTCGAAAATGCGAACAGCGGCATAATGACAAATGCGGAAAAGCCGTGGAGCTGGTGCTCGAGCTTTACCAGCGGGTTCTGTACCTTGTCGTAGTTGTAGGCTATGTCTTCAAGGGCATCTATCTGGTGGTGATTGAGGATGGGAATGGTGTCTATATGCTTCTCAAATACATCTACCGACTCTTTCGTGTTCTGTATAAAATCCTGCTCATCGACCTTCGATCTGATAGGGATGGCAAAGGCCAAAAGCACCCCTGCGATGGTCGCATGGACACCGACAGAGTGGATGAAGATCCACAACGCTATGCCCAGCAGCAGGTAAGGCATCAGCATGGTGACTTTTTTCAGGTTGAGTATCCAGATAAGCGCATAGACAAACGCGGCGTGCAAAAAGTATTCGGCATGGATCTCGTTCGTGTAGACGGTCGCTACGACAATAACGGCGCCCAGGTCATCCACAACGGCAAGTGCGACCAAAAAGAGTTTCAGGGCCGGATTGACTTTTTTACCCAGGAGCATCAGTATCCCCAATGCAAAGGCGATATCGGTTGCCATAGGGATTCCGAAACCTTTGGGGTCGTCAAGGTTAAAAGCGATATAGACCAACGCTGGGATGACCATACCGCCGACGGCAGCGACGATGGGGAAACTCGCTTTTCGTACAGAGGATAACTCCCCTATGAGCAGTTCTCTTTTTATCTCCAGTCCGACCATCAGGAAAAAGAGCGCCATCAGCCCGTCGTTTATCCAGTGCATCAGGTCCATAGAGATGGTATGACCGCCCAGTGTGACACCCAACGCCATATTCCATAGCGCAAAGTAGCTCTCGCTGAGTGCAGAGTTCGCAACTATCACGGCAGCTATCGTGGCAATAAAGAGCAAGACCCCACTAAACGATTCGTCTTTGATAAATCTTTCGATGGTGTGAAGATGTTGTGTCATTATCCAATCCTTTTGAACGTTTAATTTACCATTTCCCAGCTTTAGCAAATATTGATATTGCCTTGTTGCAGCAGGAGATAAGATGCGTTTGAATTTGCGTGTTTATACGCTGTTGCGCTTTTCTTCCTCTTTCATAAACTGCAGATCATAAAACTTCCGCATCCACAGGTCGAGCGGGCTGAGAAACTTGTAGATCGCCGGTACGACGATGAGCGTCAGCAGCATGGAGGAGATAAGCCCGCCGACGACGGCAGTGGCCATGGGCGAGTTGCTCTCATACCCTGCGCCCTGTATGAAGACCAGCGGAAGCATCGCAAAGACCATCGCGAAGGTCGTCATGAGGATAGGGCGAAGCCGTTTTTCGCCCGCGAGCACCAGCGCCTCGGGGACGCTGAGCCCCTTTTTGAGCTGCTGGTTGGCAAAGTCCACCAGCAGGACCGCATTTTTGCCGACCATCCCCATCAGCAGGATGATACCCATCATCGTAAAGAGATTGAAGTTCTTGCCCGCGACGATGAGTGCCAGCAAAACGCCGATGAAGGCCATCGGCAGAGCGACCATGATGATGAGCGGCTGCAGCAGGGACTCGTAGAGTGCGGCGAGGATGATGTACATCATCAAAAACGCGAGGCCGAAGGCAAGGCCGAACTCTTTGCCCATCTTGCCCATCTCGTCGGCCATCCCCAGAAAGCTGTACTTCATCGTGCCGCCGAGATCGACCTCTATGCCATCAAGCGCCGTTGCGACCGCTTCGCCCAGCGGGATGCCGGCGAGGTTCGCTTCGACGCTGATCTGGCGCTGGCGGTTGAAGTGGTTGATGGAGACCGGCCCTTCGGATTCGACAAATCGCACCAGCCCCTCAAGCGGGACGAAATCGCCCTGTGCCGTTTTGACTTCTAGGCGCTTGATGTCCTCTATGCTTTGGCGGTAGGCGTCTGAAAAACGCATCGTGATGTCATACTGCTTCCCGTTCTCTTCAAACTGCGAGATGGCACGGTCGCTGGAGAGTACGGTGGAGATGATGCCGCTGATCTCTTGGGCCATGACACCCAGGTTGCTGCTGTTCTCGCGCAGTATCTCGATGGAAAGTTCGGGTTTGCCCGCTTCGAAGTTGGTCGAGATGTCGACGATGCCCTTGTTCGCCTGCATACGGGTGATGACCTTGTCGGCGACTGTCTGCAGCGCATCGAGATCGGGCCCCTGCAGGACCATCACAAACGGCGAACTGGCGCCCGCACCCTTGATGGCAGGGATGTCCGCCACGGCGATACGGTCGAAGCCCTCGGTACCTTTGAGCGTGTTACGCAAAGCGACGATGATCTCCTCCTGGGTCGTTGTCCGCTGCGAGACGTCTCGCAGTTTGACATAGATCTGCGCGCGGTTGGCATCGCGGGTGGTGTTGTACGCTACTGTCAGCGCGGTGTACTCCACAAACGGGTTCTTGCGTACTTCAGCGGCAAGCAGTTCGCTGCGGCGGTGCATCTCCTCCAGACTGACGCCCACCGGCGCCTTCAGAGTCACCTCTATTTCGCTCTTGTCCTCTTTGGGGGCGAAGTCCATCCCGATCATGGAGGCCATGGAGAAGCTTCCGATGAGTACCAAAAAGGCGAGAAGAATGGTCGTTTTGGCGTATTTTACCGTCCAGCTTACAGTCTTGACATAGCGCTTGTCGATCCAGACAAAGAGCGGTTCGCTGAAGCGGTAAAAGCGCGATTCCCCCTTTTGCAACAGGCGTGCGCTCAGTGCGGGGATGAGCATGATGGCGACGAAGTAGGAGATAAAGATACCGATGGCGACGGTAAAGGCGAAAGCGTTAAAGAACTGCCCCACGATACCGCTCATCATACTCACGGGAATAAAGACCGCAAGCAGCATTGCCGAGATGGCCAGAATGGAGAAGGCGATCTCTCTGGTCCCCTCTATGGAAGCCTCGACCTTGCCCAGGCCGGCCTCCATCTTTTTATAGATGTTCTCGATGACGACGATCGCATCATCGATGAAGATGCCGATGGCCAGT
>JBFEWT010000178.1:0-3293 GCA_041546225.1 Sulfurimonadaceae bacterium | reverse complement strand
CCGACCACTTTTTTGTCAGTTTTAAAACATGGTGAGATTAGCTCAGCTGGTTAGAGCACTGGTTTGTGGTGCCGGGGGTCGCGGGTTCGAATCCCGTATCTCACCCCATGACTATTAAAATTGACAAAAGTAAATATTTTTTACAGTGGCGCCCGTGGCTCAACTGGATAGAGTATCGGACTTCGGATCCGACGGTTATAGGTTCGAATCCTATCGGGCGCACCATAACCGTTAAAGATTTGCGTCCTTAGCTCAGCTGGATAGAGCAATGCCCTTCTAAGGCATCGGTCAGAGGTTCGAATCCTCTAGGGCGTACCACTTTAATATTTATGCGGACGTGGTGGAATTGGTAGACACGCCAGACTTAGGATCTGGTGCCGCAAGGTGTGGAGGTTCAAGTCCTCTCGTCCGCACCACCTCTTTTTTTTAAACAATCAACTTTCAAGATTATGCGCACGTGGTGAAATTGGTATACACGCTAGATTCAGGTTCTAGTGCTTTCGGGTGTGGAGGTTCAAGTCCTCTCGTGCGCACCACTCTATTTTAGGTACTTTCAAGTACTTTCTTGAATTACCAAAAACTCTTAAGAATTGCATCGGATGTCACAAAGCCAATGCATAATGCCGCAATAGCTCAGTTGGCTAGAGCAGCTGATTTGTAATCAGCAGGCCCGGGGTTCAAGTCCTCGTTGCGGCACCACCGTCTCTCTTCACACTATTTTTACACATAAAGCTGCTTACATACATCATTAAAACAGTACGACATTTTATGCTATTGAGCGGTCTGATCTGCTAGTTACATTCTTGGAAGTTATAAAAAAAGGGGACAAGGGGGATATTCTCCCCCTTAAAAGTCTGTGTTAGACTGCGTTGCTTTTTTGAGGAAGAACGAGCATGTTGTAGTAACGGCCTTCGAGTTTAGGCGTTTTATCCATGACACCGATATCTTCTACCATCGGCCATACACGTTCAAGTACTGCACGTGCAGCTTCAGGGTGTGCCATCTCGCGGCCGCGGAGGAAGACACGGAATTTTACGTGCTTGCCCGCTTCGAGGAACTCGCGTGCATGCTTGACTTTATAGCTGATGTCATTGTCAGCGATCTTTACAGAGAGTTTGATCTCTTTGAGTTCGATCTTCGTCTGCTTTTTGCGCGCTTCTTTTTTCTTCTTCTCTTCTTGGTATTTAAACTTACCGTAGTCCATGATCTTGGCTACCGGCGGTTTTGCCTGCGGTGAAATCAATACCAGGTCAAGCCCCAGTTCGTTTGCTTTCTCCATCGCTTCGTCAGTCGAGACGATGCCCATTGCTTCTCCGCCGTCTACGACACAGCGTACCTCCGGCACCCTGATATCGTCATTCATTATGACTCGGTCTTGTTTTTTACTCAAAAATGTACCTCATTAATTTTTTGTTGTATCAGCGCAGTAAACTCGGCTTCGCTCAAGTTGTACTGTTCGCGTTGACGACGGTCGCGTACCGCAATCGTCCTGTTCTGTACCTCTTCGTCACCCAAAACGATGATCATAGGCACACGACCTTTCTCCGCCGTACGGATACGTTTGTTGAGACTGTCGTTCTTGTCGAAAATCTCCGTATCAGCCCCGATGTCGATCAATTTGTCCGCCAATTCCTTGGCATATGCCTGATGCGTTTCGGCTATCGGCACGATCGCAACCTGCGTTGGAGCGATAAACATCGGGAATTCACCAGCGTAGTGCTCCGTTAATATACCAATAAATCGCTCAAATGAACCTAAAATTGCTCTGTGGATCATAACCGGCTGTATTTTGGCGTTCTCTTCACCGGTATATTCCAGTTCAAAACGCTCCGGCAGGTTGAAGTCGAGCTGTACCGTACCGCACTGCCATTCGCGGCCGATCGCGTCGGTGATCTTGATATCGATCTTCGGACCGTAGAAAGCTCCGCCGCCCTCGTCGATGTCATACGGCAGGTCGTTTTTCTCCATTGCCGTCTTGAGTGCATTGGTCGCGGTATCCCATACTGCATCATCACCGACCGCTTTTTCCGGCTTGGTGGAGATCATCATCTTGTAGTCAAACTCAAACGTCGACATGATCTTGTCGATAAAATCGACGATCTCGATGATCTGCTCTTCGATCTGATCGGATGTACAGAAGATGTGTGCATCATCCTGGGTAAATTCGCGTACACGGAAAAGCCCGTGCAGTGCACCCGTCATCTCGTGGCGGTGAACTACACCATACTCGAAGTACTTCAGCGGCAGGTCGCGGTAGGAGTGCAGGTCATGCTCATACACTTTGATGTGGCCGACACAGTTCATCGGTTTCACCCCGAACTCGATCTCGTCGATATTGGTGAAATACATGTTCTCACCGTAGTTCTGGTAGTGGCCCGACGTCATCCAGAGGTCAGAACGGAGCATCTCGGGACCGCGCACCGGCTCATAACCGCGCTTGCGGTGCGCTTTAAAGAGCAGACTCTCAAGGCGCGCGCGAAGGCGTGCACCCGCCGGAAGCCAGATAGGGAAGCCCGCACCGACCTCTTCACGGAAGGTAAAGAGGTTCATCTGGGCACCGATCTTGCGGTGGTCGCGTTTCTCCGCCTCGGCGATCATATCGAGGTGCGCTTTGAGCGACTCTTTGTCCGCGAACGCGATACCGTAAATACGTGTCAGCATCTCGTTCTTGCTGTCACCGCCAAGGTAGGCGCCTGCGATCTTGGTCAATTTGAAAAAGCGCAGCATGCGCGTGTTGGGGACATGCGGACCGCGGCAGAGGTCTTCGAAATCGCCCTGCTTGTAGATAGACATGGTATCGCTCGGGATGTTTGCCATGACTGCCTGTTTGAGGTGATCGTCAGCAAACTTTGCAACCGCTTCTTCACGGCTCAGTTCATAGCGTGTGATCTCGTTTTTCTTCTTGGCAAGATCGGTCATCTTCTTCTCGATGGCTTTGAGGTCACCTTCGCCGATCTCGTGTTCGACTTTGAAATCGTAGTAGAACCCCTCTTTAACGACAGGTCCGACATAGAACTTTGCTTCAGGGTAAAGCGCTTTGACAGCCTGGGCCATCAGGTGTGCCGTGGAGTGGCGGATGACTTCAAGTGACTCGGCCGAGTTGTCAAAAGCGATCAGATCGCCCTCTACACCGAGGGCTTCAGCGGTTTGTAGATCGATGATTTCATCGTTATGCTTAATGGCTATTGCATCCATTATATATAATCCTATATAGAATACTATTTAGTACAGTATGGTATTTTAATAATTAGGGGAATTCTATCGAAAAATAGCTATGTTTAGATTGAAAGATG
>JBFEWT010000130.1:0-5533 GCA_041546225.1 Sulfurimonadaceae bacterium | reverse complement strand
TAGATGCTCGCCGCGAAACCCGTCATGTCGCCGATAACGCCGCCGCCGAATGCGATGAGAAGCGACTTTCGGTTGAAACGGTTCTCGAACAGACCGTCAAGGATCTGCTCTATCGTCGTCCAGTTCTTGAACTGTTCGCCGTCGGGGATGGTGACTACGGTCAGGTCCTCCGCGTTTATCTTCGCCAGCAGCGTCTCAAGGTGCAGTGCCGAGACCGTCGGGTTTGTCACGACGGCGACTTTTGTGTCAAAACTCAGTTCGGGAAGGGAGTCGATATATATTTTATAGGAGTTGTCTATCTCTTTTTTGAGGTCGATATCTACGATCATAAAGTGTCCATATTTAAAAATTAGAGTTTAGTGATAGATAATACTTTATGTTTGCTTAAAAAGCAGTGAAGCGGCCCGCCGTGGCGGGAGATTTAGATGCGTACGGGAATAAATATCTGGTGATAGCTGTCAAGTCTGTGATAGAGGGTCTCGCTGTCGGTAGAGAACATCGACAACAGCGGACGTTCGACGATCTTTTCGGAGAACGGAAGACACTGCAGGAAATTCTCTTTTTTCTGGAGTTCACGGATGGGGTTATGGTCCATCTCTATGACTTTGTTCGATTTTGAGAAGATGGTGGAGAGGTTGTTGTAGTGCTCTATGGTCTCGTCGGCCGATTCGTAATGGTCGTGCGTGTACTTGATGAGCTCGAGGTTGAGCCCGAGTTGCGACGAGACATCGAATACCGTGGTGGAGACCTTTTCAAGATCGCGGTTGCCCGAAAGCAGCAGTACCGCATCTTTGATATTGGAGAAAGGACGCTTTGCAAGCTTGAGCACCGGAACGTTGCCGTCGTAGATGGTACGGCGCAGCTCCTGATCTTCAAACAACCCGCTTGTCACCAGTACAAGGCCTATATGGTACTTTTTAATATCACTTAATATCATGCTAGTCTTCGGTTTCAAAGCGTAGCAGATATCGATGATCGTATCGCTCTCCCTGTACGATTTTATGTGTCGCAAAAGATCGATATCGCCGGGGTTGATGACTTTGATGACAAGCTGGTTCGGGAACTTCCCGTGAATGAAGCTGGCGTGTTCCAAGCAGCGCTCTATCTCCTCTTTGCCCTGACGCGCCATATCGATGTAGAGATAGATATTTGAACCGAACGGCGCGGGGAACTGCCCCAGCTCACGCTTGATGGCGCGGTATACCGACTGCAAGACCGGAGGCTGGCCGACCATGACCAGAAGGTCGTTGGGCTGGATCATACGGCGTCTTGAGGGCATGATGAGCTGACGGTTGCGGTAGATGGCGACGATGCGCCAGTTCTTCTGCTCGATGACACCGATGTGGCGGTAGACGAAGGAGCTTCCAAACGGTACCAGCACCTCCATGATCTCACCCTCGCCCAGACCGACGTTCTGCGCGATGACCGGCACGTTGGGAAGGTAGTCGATAAGGCGCGACGCCAGCAGCTCGTTGGAGTTGATGGTGACGGTATTTGGGTCTGTCAGTTTCATATCCCACTGGTCAAGGACGATCACGCGGATCTGCTTTTTGACATTGCGGATGTTTTTAAGCGTAATCTCCAGGTCCGAGCGGTTGTCCATACAGACGATGACCTGTATGAACTCCATCTTCAGGACATTGGAGAGCTTGTAAAAGCTGGTCGGATCAAACTCGTAGAACTTGAAACGGCCGGGATTGACATCTTCAAAATTCGATGCTTTCGTCTCTATGACATAATAGATGTTTTCGGTCGTATAGGTATCGATAACGCGCTCGATGAAGTGTTTGCCGACTTCGCCGTCGCTTATGATCAGAATCTTTTTCATTGGCCTCGCATCAATCTCAGACGTCTTGTGACGTCATAAAAGTTAACGTGATTGTACCATGTTCGCACCAATAAATAAAATCACCCCTCTTTTCTCTGCGATTATCGTTAAATTTTCTGCTTTTAAATAGGAGATATTTTCTCTTCTATTGACCGACATCAATGCATTAATTTACGTTAATTACTATTATGCCATATCCTATAGGTACGACATTTTTGTCGTCTCTGTAAACGAGACAAGGAGTTGAGGATGACGGAAAACATAACCAAAAGTATGTCCAGAAACATCTATTACGGCGGCAGCGTGTTCGCTATTTTAGTGCTTCTGGGCCTGACGTTTGACACGATGCAGGTACTGCCCGAGCGTGAGAATCGGTCGGAACTGACAGAGAATGTCGTTAAAGGCAAAGGGCTGTGGGAGACGAACAACTGCGTCGGCTGCCACTCGCTTATGGGCGAAGGGGCGTACTTCGCACCGGAACTGGCCAACGTATTCGACCGCCGCGGCGGCAGTGACGAGGCCGCGTTTAAAACCTACTTCTCGGCATGGATGGCTGCACAGCCGCTTGCAGAGGAAGGCAGACGCAAGATGCCGCAGTTCAACCTGAACGATGCGGAAGTGGACGCGTTGGCGGATTTCCTGATCTGGACATCACGCATCGACGACAACGAGTGGCCGCCTAATATCGAAGGCTAATTCTATAAAATAGAGGAAAGAAACATGAAATATCAATCACAACTGGTAGCAAAGCCCTATTTTATATTTGCTTTGATACTGCTCGCAGGTCAGGTCCTATTCGGCCTTATCCTTGGTCTACAATACATCGACGGCGACTTCCTGTTCCCGGAGATCCCGTTTAACGTTGCACGTATGGTGCATACCAACCTGCTCATCGTCTGGATTTTGTTCGGCTTTATGGGTGCGGCGTACTACCTCGTTCCCGAGGAGTCCGAGCGCGAGCTTTACAGTCCGAAACTCGCCATCATCACCTTCTGGGTATTTGCAGCGGCGGGCGTGGCGACCATCCTTGGTTACCTTCTGGTCCCATATGCGACACTCGCAGAGATGACAGGCAACGAACTGCTGCCTACCATGGGTAGAGAGTTCCTTGAGCAGCCGACCATCACGAAGATCGGTATCGTACTCGTCGTATTGTCGTTCATCTTCAATATCGGTATGACGGTCATCAAGGGAAGAAAAACGGTCATTACCGCGATCTTGCTGACGGGCCTTCTGGGGCTTGCGGTCTTCTTCTTGTTCTCGTTCTACATCCCTGAGAGCCTGACGGTCGACAAGTTCTTCTGGTGGTGGGTCGTACACCTCTGGGTCGAGGGCGTCTGGGAACTCATTCTTGGTGCCATCCTCGCTTTCGTACTCATCAAAGTGACGGGTGTGGACCGCGAGTACATCGAGAAGTGGCTCTACCTCATCATCGCACTGACACTGGTAACGGGTCTTGTCGGTATGGGTCACCACTACTTCTACATCGGTACGCCGGAGTACTGGCTGTGGCTGGGTTCCATCTTCTCCGCGCTGGAGCCGCTGCCGTTCTTTATGATGGTGCTCTATGCGTTCAGCATGGTCAAACAGCGCCGCATCGAACATAAGAACCAGATCGCTGTGACCTGGGCGCTCGGTACGGCGGTCATGGCCTTTTTGGGCGCGGGCGTCTGGGGCTTCATCCATACCCTCGCACCGGTCAACTACTTTACCCACGGTTCGCAGATCACGGCGGCACACGGCCACCTTGCGTTCTACGGTGCGTATGCGATGATCGTCATCACGATGATCTCATACTGTATGCCGATCATGCGCGGCCGTAAAGACGGTAACGGTCCCAAAGCACAGAAGATTGAACGCATGAGCTTCTGGGTCATGGGCGTTACCATGGTGGGTATTACCCTCGCGCTGACCGTTGCGGGCATCATGCAGGTTATGCTGCAGCGCATGCCGGACGTGGGTGCTCTGAGCTTTATGGCGACACAGGCGGAGATGATCCCGGTCTACTGGGTACGCGAGATCCTCGGTCTGGGCTTCTTCGCCGGTCTGGTGATGTACTTTGCGAGCTTCTTCGTCAAAGAGGAAGCGGCGGCCGAAGCGGCATAAACGACTATAACCTCATAAGGTCTTAACGGGCCTTATGATCTTTCCCGGACTCTATGCGTAGATGCCGGAAAAGATCATTGACAGGTACTTATGGATTTAGACGAAAAGATAGGCATTCTCTGGCACAACTACATCTCCAAAAAAGTCCACACGGGCTATGACGATGCGACCGTACACTACAGCAGTGTCGCCAAAGAGCTGAGCATCTTCTTTCACGCTATGAACGCTACGCACGGCAGAAGCCTCGGTGTCGCCGACAAACGTTCTCTGGGGGCGCGGCGCAGTTTCTTGGCGCGTGTTGCGGGTCTGGGCGAACAGTTCGCGCTCCCGTGGCAGGATGATGAGGGTCTCTACCTCCCCGAGTCCATCAACACCTTTAGCGACCCCGCCCTTAACCGAACGCTCTACTTCTGGCTGGTAGCACTGGCGTCGCAGCTCGAAGGATCTTTTTCATGGGTAGAGGGGAACATCAACGCCACCCGCGCCCTGCTGGAGCGTTACAGCGGCTTCCGTACACCCTACTACCGCATGCGCGACGCACTGCTGCAGCAGCGAAGCGGCCTTCTTGAACATGAGAAGCTTCTAAACGCCGTCCTTGACGAAACGGCCTGCCATGAAGGGCTGAACCTGCATTACCGCGACTGCCGCTTCATCCCGCTCTGGCTCTACCCTGCCACCGAGCACGCGTATGAGAGCATCGGCATAGAGGACGACGACGATGATGAGCAGGGCTCAGAGAGCAAGCCCGAGAGCATCGCCACACGCAAGAAAGCGCAGCGCGTCGACGACGAGCGCGAGACCGACGGCTTTATGATGTTTCTGCCGGAGACGATGATGAGCATCGTAGAGCGTGTCAACGTCGACCGTACGGAAGATGACAGTTTTGACGAAGACGCCGCTTTTAACGCCAACGAGCTTGACGAGATCACGCTGGGGAAGAAACGCAACGGCCTGAGCGCGCGCCTGAAGATAGAACTGGACATGAAAGCCGACGAGCACGACGACTTTCCTCTGGGCAGCGGCGCCTTCTTTAAAGAGTACAACTACAAGACGCAGAGCTATCTGGAGAACTACTGCCTCCTGCAGCCCTTCTACGCCCCGAACACCCCCGCGACAGAGCTGCCCGAGCGCATCGTGCCCATGGTCAAAAAGATCAAACGCCAGTTCAGCGTCTTTGAGCTCGAACGCATCAAACAGCTGCGCGTGAGCTCGGGCCAGGAACTTAACCTCGACGCGTGGATAGACTTTACGACGCTTCAGAACAAGTCCATGCACAGTCAGGCGTTCTACGACCGCGTAGAGCGCAAGCAGCGCGACCTCTCCACACTCATCCTCGCGGACATCTCGCTCTCCACCGAAGCGGGTCTGGACGCCGACACGCGCATCATCGACGTCATACAGGACGCGCTTATGGTCTTTGCCGAAGCGCTCGATGCCATCGGCGACACCTTTGGGATGTACGCCTTCTCTTCGCGGCGCAACAAAGAGGTGCGCTACCACGTGCTCAAAAACTTCAACGAGCCCTACGGTGCACAGGCGCGCGGGCGCATCGCGAACATCAAACCCGGCTACTACACCCGTCTGGGCGCAGCCATCCGC
>JBFEWT010000010.1:0-31136 GCA_041546225.1 Sulfurimonadaceae bacterium | reverse complement strand
TCCGAATAGTTACCGTAAATGGCTGTATTGTAGTGCAATAGCGTTAAGGAGGGCTTAAATATGACAACTTGTCACTGCCGGAGGTTATGAATACCCTATATAGAGCGTGAGGTTGAACTTGATCTGGGGAACCGGCCTGAACGCCTCTTCCTTCGGCCAGCGGTATTGCGGTTCCACATCAATGAGCAGCCACGACTTAATGACCTTTTGGCGGTAACGCAGACCGGCAAAATAGCCAGTTGCCCTAAATGGCTCCGTTGCGTACCTTTGTGAGTTCATCCCCGTAAAAAGAAGCCATCCATGGTCATGGTTGTGCTGGTAGTTCAAAGAGATACTGTTGTTAAGACCGTAGGACTCCTGTTCATGTTTATAGATGAGCGCATTGTAGACTTTGACAAGAAACTGTTTCGTGTAGATACGGCTGAGCGTATAGCGGAAGGAGTTCTCCCATCCCGACAGGCTGAAGTAGTAGACATCCTCTTCAAAACGGTGTTCCCACTTGTAGACGACCGTAGAGTAGCGTCCGCGCAGGCGTCCGAACGCCTCAGCCGGAGCGCCCATCTTGACACCCAGGTTAGCCTGCAAGCTCAATGTCTTGGTCGTACGCAGCAAAAAGCGGAATGCCGCCGTCACATCCTCTGCGGGATCCTGTACCGTACCCTCCCCGCCGCGGTCACCTACCTCTGCATTGGGGTCCTCGCTGTCTTCAAACGTCTCGATCTCGAAATAGAAATAACGCTCTGTACGCGGCAAGCGGATTCGGGCGGTAAAATCAAAGTTCTCCCGGATCTCTCCACCGTCTATAAAGGTCACCCCGCTTTCGGCACGGAAATAGCTTTTGTTCTTGTTCTCGTCTTCGCTGTACTGGCCGCTGAAAAAAGTGTCCATGTCGTGACTGATCTCAATGACGGTATCGGAGAGATAGTCACGGGGCTGTATAAGCCAGCGGTCAAGAAACGTAGCGTTATCATCGTCATTGGCCTGCAGCGGCAGTGCAAAAAGGAATATTATCGACAAAAAGACCGATAGTGCCGAACCGCCTTCTTTCACTTTGACCACCAAACCTGCTGTTTATTGTTATTAGTATACACCGAAGCGGAAAAAAAAGAAATTATATGAGATGAATGTGATAAGGAAGTGTGAAAAAGGAGAAGGCGAAAACATGCCTGAAGCATATTTTCACCCGTGGAAAACCCGTTTGGGATTAGTTGGTTGTCTGGTCAACGATCTTGTTTGCTTTGATCCAAGGCATCATCTCGCGAAGACGGTTACCAGTCTTCTCGATACCCGTAGCAGCAAGGTTCTTGCGCTCAGCGTTCATACGCGGGTAGCCTGCCTGACCTTCAAGAACGAAATCTTTTGCGAACTGGCCGTTCTGGATCTCTTTGAGGATGTCACGCATTGCCTGCTTTGACGCTTCACCGATAACGCGCGGTCCTGAAACCATGTCGCCATACTCGGCAGTGTTGGAGATAGAGTAACGCATATCAGCGATACCGCCCTCGAAGATCAGGTCGACGATAAGCTTTGTCTCGTGAAGACACTCGAAATATGCCATCTCTTCAGGGTAACCCGCTTCAGTAAGTGTCTCGAAACCAGCCTGGATAAGTGCAGAGATACCGCCACAAAGAACAGCCTGCTCACCGAAAAGGTCAGTCTCAGTCTCATCTTTGAATGTCGTCTCGATAATACCTGTACGGCCGCCGCCGATTGCAGATGCGTATGAAAGTGCAACCTGCTTAGTGTCACCGCTTGGATCTTTTTCGATCGCGATAAGGTCAGGGATACCGCCGCCTTTGACGAACTCTGAACGTACAGTGTGTCCCGGAGCTTTAGGAGCGACCATCATTACATTGATGTCAGCTGCGGGCTGAATGCGTCCGTAGTGGATGCTGAAACCGTGACCGAATGCGATAGTCGCACCGCTTTTAAGGTTAGGAGCGATCTCTTCTGCGTAGATCTCTGCCTGGTTCTCATCCGGAAGAAGGATCATAACGATGTCAGCCGCTGCAGATGCTTCTGCTACTGTCATAACTGCGAAGCCTTTTGCTTCCGCTTTCGCCCAGCTGCTACCGCCTTTACGAAGACCGATAATAACTTCTACGCCGCTGTCGCGAAGGTTTTCCGCGTGTGCATGGCCCTGTGAGCCGAAACCGATCATCGCAACTTTTTTGCTTTTGATAATAGAGATATCACAATCTTTGTCATAATAAACATTCAATGCCATTGAAGAGTCCTTGATCTGGATTAAGTCCTGAAGACTTAAGAAAATTTCGCGCATTATACTGGAAAAAAGCAAAAGGGAACTTTAGGCGAGTCTTAGTCCGATGGTATGACACCGCTCTTTTAGAGAAAATGAGCCTTTGCATGCTACAATTCCCGAAATTTTGACCTTAAAATTATGATAGGAATCCCATGAAAAAGTTTAACCTCTTTAATGAAATCATCGTCTGCGACAGAAAAGAGCTGCTTGCCGCGTGCAGCTCGGCCAGAAACTTCGGTATAACCTACAAGGGTGATATCGTCTATGCACCGTTTGACGAACGCCATATCCTTATCTATCAGGGAGTCATCACACCCGAGCCCGTCTCGGCCCTCATGCCGCCCAAACCCAAAAGCATAAGTGAACTGCTTGGAGCCAACTATAAAGTCGTAGAAGATGACGAGCGTATTCTCATCAAAGCGGCTGCCGCGTGGCAGGAGATCATCGGTTTCAATATAGCGACCTGTGATTATGATGACACCAGCGGCGACGGGATCGCGCAGTTTCTCGATAAAGAGCTCGAAGATATCGGCTGGCATGCGACGGAGTTCAGCATCGGCTACCGTGACCTTGTCGACGAGATCGAAGCCAAATGCGACGGGACGCTGCTCTGTATCGAGCAGGAGGAGCCTTACCGCTTCAGCGGACTGGGCTATATAGGCGACTACGCATCGGCGCGCAAGATCGCCTTCGAGTATGCCAAAGCGCGCATCAGCGATCTGATGGCAAACGATCCGGATTTTGCTGCGGAGAACCTCACTGACGATGAAGAGGAAGCGGCACAGTTTTTCGGCATCGGGCAGTAATGCTTTTTGATTTTTCGCAGACAGAAGCGGCGGTACGTTACAAGCTGATGAGTCAGAGCATCGTGCCGCGCCCCATTGCGTGGATCGTCACCGAGAACGGTCCGCTCAACGTCGCCCCGTTCAGTTTCTTCAGCGGTATCGCTTCAAACCCGCCGACTGTGATGGTCGCCATTGGCCACAAGAGCGACGGTACCCCGAAAGATACCCTCAAAAACATCCGTGAAACAAGAAAATGCGTCATCTGCTCCGTCCGTCCGGACGATCTGGAAAAGATGCACTTCAGCTCCGCGGCACTTGATGAGGGTGTCGATGAGGCGGAATATTTCGACATTCCCGTAAAAAAAGTCTTTGACGGCTACCCTCCGATGATAGAGGGTGCCCCTTCCGCTTTCTTCTGCACCCTGACACAGGAGGTCGCACTTGATGGTTCAAAGACCATACCGCTCTTTTTGCATATAGAGCATATGTATCTCGATGATGCGTATGAAGGGAAGGAGTTGGAACTGACGGGGCGGCTCGGGAAGAACTACATGGCTCCTGGGGAAAAGATAGAAGCCCCGAACATTCCAAAAATATAAACGCCCCTTACCCTCTGCTCTGCACGTATACCTCTTCGTGCGCAGGGTTTTTCTGAAGAAGATAGTAGTAAAGCCCTCCGATCAGGAAGACGTTGAAATAGGGCAGTTCCAGTATGACCAGCAGCGTGCTCGCCACCCAGTAGCCCAGCGTGATCACAAAGAGCGTCTTGAACGAGTAGTAGCGCACATCGGCCTTCATGAACGAGAGGTAAAACACAGAGATGGAGACCGCTACGGATATCGCCAGCCCTATATAGGCGTTCTCCCCGTAAAAATCAATGACCGCTCCATAGATCTGGACGATCATAAACGAAGCGAGAAAAAAATGCATCGTTGCTACAGCCGTCTTGTACAGCATTTGCCACCCCTATAATTGTGTTTTGTTGAAATTATACGTAGCTGCTATCAAAAAAATATAACCCTTAGCACTGTTTTGTGTCACTGTACGCTTCAAGTATGGCATAAAAGTCATCGAGGTCATCCAGAAAGATACTGATCAGGTCAGGGTCAAAGTGTACGCCGCTCTGTTCGCGCATATACCTGACGATCTTCGTTCTGGGCCACGGCTCTTTGTAGCAGCGTTTGGCAGCCAGGGCGTCAAAGACATCCACAAGCGCGACGATCCGCGCATAGATATGGATCTCCTCCCCGCGCAGTCCCTGCGGGTAACCGCTGCCGTCCCACTTCTCATGGTGTTCATAGGCTATCCGCATCCCCGCCTGGAGAATATCGCGCCGGGAGTGCTTGAGCATGCTGTGCCCCATAAGCGTATGCGCTTTCATCATGCCGAACTCCGCTTCTGTCAGCTTGGCCGGCTTGTTCAGTATGCTGTCGGGAATACCGATCTTGCCGATATCGTGAATAGGCGAAGCGATCGTGATGAGTTTGATGTCTTCTTCGCTCAAGCCCGCTTTTTCCGCCATCAGCCTGCTTAGCTTTACTACCCTTACCGTATGGTTTTTCGTCTCGTTGGAGCGAAACTCTTCGATCTTGCCCATCGTGAAGAGTGTCTCCTTGAGCGTTTCTTCAATCTCCTCGTTCAACAAACAGAGTTCGATGTTCTTCGCTGCGAGTTCATCCTGGTTGCGCAATATATCTTCATTGAACTCATTGATGTTCTTTGCCACCCCTTCGAACTCCGAACTCTCGTAGGCATCCGTGTCTATAGTGGTGTGGCGCTCATACGTCTCCCTCGCCTGCCTTATCAGATCACACAGCGGTTTTTTGACATGCTGGTCGACCACCTTGAACATGTTGGTGATGATAAGCAGCGAGAAAAGCATGACGACGATCATGATGATCAGAACATACCCCATGGTAGAGTTCCGGTACGGCGTTGCATCGATCGTCATATCGATCGCACCCAGCACCGTACCCTCTTCGACGTTGTGGCATCCCAGACAGTTAAGCCGACCCTCTGTCGAAGCGATGTAGGGGATGACCGCACGGATCTTGACCTCTTTTGAGATATCGTCCCAGACGAACAGCGGTTCCTTTTTCTCAAAGACGATACGCGTATCGTCTTCAACACGCCTTTCGAGTGCCTGATGACCTTCGCCGAACTGGTTCACCACGGCATCGGACCTGATGACCCGGATAGAATCGACCTCATACGTCGATGCGATCTCCTGAAGGAAATAGTCGCGTTTGTCCATGATGCCGGCTTTCATATGCGACGTAAGACCCGCTTTGATCATCTCCGCAATGGCATAGGCTTTGTTCTTGACCGTATCTTCGGCGAAACTGCGGAAGTTCACGGCCAGTGAGACACTCAGCAAAATGGTAAAAAGAAGAAAAAACCGTATGAGGTTTTTCAAAGTGATGGATTTTATACTCGGCTTGTTCATGGTTCCCACCCGTTGACGGATCATGCGTGCAGCTAAGAGCTCACAGAGCATGCAGATGTATCCTATAGTAATAACTGATGGGGATTATACGTTCCAGTTATCATAATCTTATTACAACTTCACCTATACAGAGTACATTCAGGGCGTAATCAAACCTGGCCCGATTCCCACGTACTCAGGTTAATTGAGTGCTAAGCTTATCTCATCTATACTCTTTAAAATACAGATTAACATTACTGCATAATTTTTTTGTATAGAAAAAGTATATGAAAGCAGCCTTTGTTTATAAAGTTTTAGTCAAAGAGGACTAATGTAAGCGTGTTCAAATTTTGCAGGAGGTGAGATGGACGCTTCGGTTTCTACCACTGATTTCATTGACCAGCTGGATCAAAACATTTTTATCAAAGACCTTGATTCCAACTACCTTTTTTGTAATGACGCCTTTGCTTCATATCTGGGTTTAACCAAAGACCAGATTACGGGAAAAGACGATTTCAATTTCTTCTCTGAGGAAAAATCAGAGTTTTACCGCCTCCAGGACCGACGCATCATCGAGACCGGCGAGAAGCTCGTCTTCACCGAAGAGATCATGATCGACGGTGAGAAACGCGTCATCAAAGTGGAGAAGAAACCCCTTTATTCCCAGGGTAAGATCGTCAGTATTATCGGTATCTTCTGGGATATCACCCATGAAGTCGAAAAAGGCAAAAAGCTTGCCAAGATAAAGAAGAGCCTTACCGAAGCACAGGCTGTGGCGCACGTCGGGCATTGGGAACTCGATTTCAAGAGCGGTTCGCTCTACTGCTCCGATGAGATCTACCGTATCTTCGGCCTGCCGCCGCAGCAGTACGAACTGAGCTATAACAGACTGCTTGAGTTCATCCACCCCGAAGACCTTGAGAGGCTCAAAGAAGCCTATACAGCATCCAAAGAGCATGCCACCGCTACCTACCTCATCACCCGTATCATACGTAAAGACGGCAGTGTCGGCTTTATCGAACTGCGCTTTCAATACCTTTTGGATGAAGAGGGGAATATCAGCAGCCAGATAGGTACCGTCAAAGATATCACCGAACTCAAAGAAGCGGAAAAAAAGCTGCTGCTGGTCTCAAAAGTATTTGAAAAGACGAACAACGGTGTCCTGATCACCGACAAAGAGGGTCAGATCATCAACGCCAACGAAGCGTTCATGAAACTCTCCGGCTACTCCATGGAAGACATTCTCGGCCAAAAACCAAGTCTTCTGCATTCAGGCTGGCACAATACGTCGTTTTACGAGCATATGTGGGAAAGCATCAACACGACCGGCAGCTGGTGCGGCGAAGTGTGGGACCGTCGAAAAGACGGGGAGCTCTACACCGCCCTGCTCTCGATCTTTGAAGTCAGGGACGCATCGGGCGAGATCACCAACCATATCGCCATCAGCAGCGATATCACCAAGCAAAAAGAGAAAGAGCAGCGTATTCACAACCTCGCCTATTACGATACGCTGACACAGCTGCCGAACCGCAGTTTCTTCCGCGAAAAAGTCTCCGAGCAGATAGAGAGGGCCGAGGCCACCGGTCAGCGGGTCGCACTGCTCTTTTTCGATCTTGACAACTTCAAAAGCATCAACGACACGATGGGGCATATCGTCGGCGATAAGCTGCTTGTCGAAGTGGGCCGGCGCATCGGAGACCATCTGCGAAAAGAGGATATGCTCGCCAGGCTTTCAGGCGATGAGTTTACCCTGATGCTCTCGAACATCGAAAATGACAAGCAGGTAGCTGCGGTTGCGCAGAAGATACTCTCCGCCTTTGTCGATCCGGTCGAGATCGACGGCAGGAAGATTCATGCCGGACTCAGTATCGGCATCTCGATCTTCCCCGATAACGGCGAAACCTACGACACCCTGCTCAACAATGCCGACACAGCGATGTACCACGTCAAAGAGAGCGGCAAGAGCGGTTACCAGTTCTATACGTCCATCATGAGCGAAGAGGCCAAAAGACGCACTCAGATCGAGCAGCACCTTGATACCGCCATCGAAAACAACCAGTTCTTTCTCGTCTACCAGCCGAAGATCAACACAAGAAACAACCATGTCTACGGTATGGAAGCGCTCCTTCGCTGGCAGCACCCCGAACTGGGTCTCATCACCCCCGAGAAGTTTATCGCCATTACCGAAGAGACGGGTCATATCTACCAGATCGGTCTCTGGGTAGCGCGTCAGGCACTGCACGATATGAAACTGCTGTATGAGCACGGCCTGCATAACCTCTGCGTCTCCATAAACATCTCGAGTCTGCAGCTGAGTAACGATAATTTTGTCGATGATATGCTCGAAGTGCTTGAACGCAGTGCCATCCATCACGGTACACTGGAGATGGAGATCACCGAACGCTGTCTGATGCGCAACCGCGACAAGATCTCCGAGAAGCTGAACATCCTGAGTCAGAACAACGTGAAGCTGACACTGGACGATTTCGGCACGGGCTACACCTCGCTTAGCCACCTGCAGAAGCTGCCGGTCAGCACCCTGAAGATCGACAAGAACTTTATTGTCGATATCGATAAAGATGAAGATATGAGCAACATCGCTTCCGCCATCATCGCACTGGCCAAAAACCTCAATATGGAAGTCATCGCCGAAGGGTCGGAATCAATAGAGCATGTCGAGTACCTCAAAACGCTCGAATGCTACCAGGTCCAGGGCTATTTCACCGGACGGCCGATGCCTATCGAAGAGTTTATGGAGTACCTGAAACTCAATACGTCGATGAGAGAAGCAGAGTAAGACTTTTATGCTTTTGGGCCAATACTCCCCGCTTGCTTTATAAGTGCTTTGCGACCTTTTTCTTCTCTCCCGTTTAACCTTTATAACGGTTTGAAGTACTTATAATATAGCAACCTTTACACTAAGCAGCTATGATGTCAGGACTTCTCTCTTTTATGTTAAAACTGTTAAATCCGCATGAGTATACGCAGGAAGAGACCCTGCTGAAAGACAAGATCTTTACGCTGAACATGCTCATACTGGTCATGGGTATTGTCGTCTCCGCATTCGGCATACTCCGTTTTTCGCAGGGGAACATCGTCCAGGCACTCGCAGACTACCTGCTTGTCGCAGCGATCGTCACCGGCTATGTACTCTTGTCCAAGGACAAATACCGTTTCAAGGCCATTGCACGCTTCCTGCTCTTCTTCGCCATGTTCACGACCTTTGCAATGCTGCTCTTCTCGCATGAGATAACCACCCGTTTTATCTGGATGAGTGTCTCTATCTACCTCGTCTTCTTCCTGCTCGACCGCAAAGAAGGGTGGATGTGGTTCTGGGCTTCCATGTCTCTGCTGAGCATTATCTATCTTGTCAGCCCGGCGCGTGTCGGCATCAATCTCTCCGAGTTCATCATCCTCTTCTTCGGGATGCTTCTGATGGCTGTTCTTCTGAGTCGTTATGAGAAGATCAAAGAGGAGAATGTCGCCCACTACAAACGTGATGCCGACGAGCTGCAGGAAGCTGTCAAAAGCAAGACCAACGAACTGCTGGAACAAAAGAAGATGTTCGAGTCCCTCTTTCAGCAATCGCATGACGGTATCCTTCTCATTGAAAACCAAAAATTCATCGACTGCAATGACGCTGTCGTGAAATTGCTGAGATATCCAAGCAAAAAAGAGTTTTTAAACCTGCACCCCTCCCTTCTCTCACCTGAGTACCAGCCCGACGGGCAACTATCTGCGTCCAAAGCTGACGAAATGATGCGAATATGCATGGAAAAGGGAAGCAACCACTTCCAGTGGGTCCATACCAAAGCAGACGGCGAAGAGTTCTGGTGCGATGTCATGCTCACCAGGCTCGCCGTGGAAAACCGAGAACTCATCCATGTCCTCTGGCGCGATATCTCCGAGCAGAAAGCACTTGAAGCGCAGATAGCCGATTCACATGACAAACTGGAACAGAAAGTTAAAGAGCGTACCCAGGAACTCGAATACGCCATGCAAGCCAAGGCGGAATTCCTTGCCAACATGAGTCACGAGATCCGAACACCGCTCAATGCCATGCTTGGTTTTGTCGAGATCCTGAAAAAGGGCGAACATGACCCCGAACGTATTAAACAGTTCGATATAATCGACAACTCGGGCAATTCGCTCTTAACGATCATCAATGACATACTCGATTTTTCCAAAATCGAGAGTGGTAAACTCGCGATCGAACAGGTACCGTTTGCAGCCCGGCAGCCATTTGAAGAAGTACAGCTGCTCTTCTATGAAAAAGCAAGCGAGAAGAAGATCGATCTCTCGCTCAAGTTCGATCCTGCTCTGCCACAAGCCCTCGTCGGTGACACCGTACGCATCAAACAGGTCACTGCCAACTTTGTAAGCAATGCCATCAAGTTCACACCGCATAACGGTACCATCGCTATCCATGTCTCCTATGATACGGTTAAAAACACTCTGATATGCCGTGTCAGTGACAGCGGCATCGGTATCTCGGAAGAGAGTATTCATACTATTTTTGAAGCCTTTTCCCAGGCAGACAGTTCTACGACCAGAAAATTCGGGGGAACAGGTCTTGGACTGACCATTTGTGAACGTATTATCCACCTGATGGGAGGCAAGATAGGCGTAGAAAGTAAAATAGACGAAGGAAGTACCTTCTACTTTGAGCTGCCTGCATCCGTCTCAAATGAGCCCCTGCTTCAACAGCACCAGAAAGAAGATGCCAATGAAGCCACGGCAAAGACACTGCAAGGACACGTTCTGGTTATCGAAGACAATGATATGAATCAGATGCTCTTCGAAGTGATGCTTCAAGAAGCCGGTCTCTCCTGCGAGATAGCTACCAACGGTGCAGAAGGGGTAGAAAAGTTTAAAGCATCTGCCTATGACCTTATACTCGTGGATGAGAACATGCCGGTGATGAACGGCCTCGAAGCCACCCGGCAGATACTGAACTATGAACGTGAACATGATAAAAAGCACACGCCGATTATCGCGGTGACCGCCAATGCATTCGAAGGGGACCGTGAACGCTTTTTAGAAGCGGGAATGGACGATTACATCAGTAAACCGATCGAACATGACGTTTTTAGAGATATGTTGCATAAATATTTATCCTGAATTTACTGCACAGCTTTCAAAAAACGCTCTTCGCTTTGGGCGGAGTGGAAGATGAGTATGACCTCCATCGGCGCAGATTGAACGAAACGGGTAATCGCCGTATAGGCGATTGTGGCCGCTTCTTCAAAGGGATAGCCGTAGATGCCTGTAGAGATGGCGGGGAAGACGATGCTTTTACAGCCGAGTTCACGGGCAAGCTCCAGCGCGTTGCGGTAGCAGTTGCCAAGCAGTTGGGCACACTCGCCAGCACACTCCGCATAGATGGGTCCTACGGTGTGGATGACATGTTTCGTACACATATTTCCCGCCGTAGTCGCTACAGCTTTACCCGCAGGGAGGCCATCGGGGTATTGCGTACGGCGGATCTCGCGGCATTGGGCCAAAATATCGGGCCCTCCGGCACGGTGGATCGCACCGTCTACGCCACCGCCGCCAAGCAGCGTCGCATTGGCTGCATTGACGATGGCATCGCTGCACTCTTTGGTAATGTCGCCGACTTTGGTGGTAATGTGGTCAGTGAGTTGCATGAAATGATTATATCATTTTGATGCGGCAAGCCACCGTTCAAGAATGATCTTTGCCGAAAGCGAGTCGATGCGGCCATCTTTTTTTTGGCGTATCTCACCCTTCATCAGCGCTTCGGCTTCAAGCGAGCTGTCGCTTTCGTCCTGGTAGTAGACGGGCCCGTCAAAATCGACAAGGTTCATAAAATGCGTTACGCGGCGGCGCATCTCCTCTTCGGACGATCCGCCGATGGGAATGCCGATGACAACAGCCTCCGCGCCCCACTCTTCTATAACGGCTTTGACAGCGGACGAAGCCTGGTCGCGGTTTTTTCTTTCGACTGCAGGCAGCGGGGTCACAAAGTTTTTGTCGGCGGAGTACGCGAGGCCTATGCGCTTAAGCCCCAGATCGATAGCGATTATCTTCACGGTTATTTCCCCAGACAGAAGTTGCCGAACATCTTGTCCAGCATCTCGTCATGTTCGAACGGGCGGGTGATGGAAGCGATGGCATAGATCGCCTGATTGAGATGGAACGAGAAGAACTCCAGTTCCTGATCCTGCAGCGGCACTTTCGCCTCTTCGATCTCGCGGAGCGTCTTCTCGACAGCGTCGATCTGACGGGTGGAGATAAGCATCATGTCATCGGAGCTGTTCTGCGTGTCCATGATCGCCTTGAGCGCAGCGATAAGCTGCGAGGTGTCCTCTTTGCAGCTCAACGCGATCGGCGTATACCCACTGAGCGCACTGCGTTCGAACTGCTGTTCAAGATCGCTCTTGTTGAGTACGGTAATGACCTGTTTCGCATCGCCGCAGTCGCCTAAAAGCTTCAATATCGACGCATCTTCACCGTCCATCGGACGGCTGCTGTCAAACAGGGCGATAACGATATCGCTCTGCTCTATCGCTTCGATGGAGCGTTCGATGCCGATACGTTCGATCTCGTCGCTCGCTTCGCGTATGCCCGCCGTATCGACCATACGTATCAGGTGCGTTCCTATCTTTACCTGCTCCTCGACCGTATCTCGGGTCGTGCCGGCGATATCGCTGACAATGGCGCGGTTGTAATCAAGCAGTGCATTGAGCAGGGAGCTTTTCCCCACGTTAGGTTTGCCGACAATGGCGACTCTGAAGCCCTGCATCAGCCCTTTGCGGCTCTGGCTCGCCTGCAGTGTCTTCGAAAGGCGCGCATGCAGGGTGTCAAGTCGCACTATCATCTGCTCCACCAGGTCCTCGGGAAGGTCCTCTTCGGCGTAATCTATCGTCACTTCCGAATAGGCGAGGATCTCAAGCAGCTGGTCACGTACCTCTTCGACGTACTCCTTAAGCGAACCCTTCATCTGCTTGGCAAGGATCTTCGCAGCGTCTTCGCTTTTCGCTTCGATGAGCTGGGCGATCGCTTCGGCCTGGCTCAGGTCGATTCGGCCGTTAAAGAACGCACGCTTGCTGAACTCACCCGGCTCTGCCAGACGCGCCCCGCTTTTCAAGCACGCTTTAAGCACTTCGTCTGCGACGATGGTACCGCCGTGACACTGAAACTCCACGACATCTTCGCCCGTAAAACTTTTCGGACCCTGAAAATAGAGTACGATCGCTTCATCGATCAGCTCATCATCGCTGTTGTACAGGGGAGTCAATGCGGCATAACGGGGAGTAAACTCTGTGCGCTTGCTGAGGGTTTTGGCGATCTCTACCGATCTTGCGCCGCTGAGGCGGATGATGGCGATGGAGCCGATGCCATATGCGGTAGCAACGGCAACAATGGTATCATTCATCAATACTCGTTATAGTGGTTGACGATAATGAACTTCGCACCGTCGCGTGTAGAGCGGATAGCCACGTATTTATCGGGATATTTCGCACGCAGCTGCTTTAGGGCGATCTGCACAAGCACACCGTCAAGGATCTTTGTCTGCGCACGGCCGTCACGCTCCACGTTTTCGCAGACACTGACAAGGTAACGCCCGACAGACTCTTCCTGGTTCTTCAAAAACTCTGCGATCTCAAGACGCAGCTGCATCTGGTATTTTGCATTGATCCAGTTGAAGATCATATAGGAGAGCGCCTTGTAACGGTACCCTTCCTTGCCGATAAGCAGTGCAGCATCTTCACCGCTGAATTCGACCAGAAGCGTATTTTCGTCATAGACAGATACCTCTACAGGATCGATCTTGAAACAGCCGTGTTTGAAGAGTTCGTTGATGTCCGCTTTCACTTCATCAGCGATGGAGAGGGCATCTGTCTCCTCTTCAAAAAAACGTTCGCTTACGTCTGTATGCTGATACGCTCTCTGCGGGGTACTCTCCTCTTCATCATCCTGTCCCGTGACAAACGATGCCGGCAGGATGGTATCGTTAAGGACGTGGGAGATCTCCTCTTCTGCTTCAGCGGAAGGTTCCTCCTGCTTTACCTGTTTTACAGGTTCAGCAGCAGGTTCGACGTTTACAGGGGGCTGTTTGGCAGTAGCGACAATGATCGCACGCTTTCTGAAAAAACCCAAAATCCCCTTGGCAGGATGCTGGATGACTTCTATATTCAGTTCGGTTACTGAACAGTTAAGGCGATGCGCTGCATTTGCATACGCATCTTCAAGTGTCTCAGCTTCTATCTTTACCATGGTTTTTCTCCTCGAGATGCTCCTCGTGGCGCGCTGCACGTGCAGCTTCAAACTGGCGATTGACCAGGAACTGCTGTCCGATGGATGCCAGGTTGTTTACAAACCAGTAGAGTACAAGACCCGCAGGGAATGTAATGAAGAAGAACGTAAAGATGACCGGCAGGAACTTAAAGATCTTCTCCTGCATCGGGTCGGTAAAGTTGCTCGGTGTGATCTTCTGCTGATAGTACATCGTCGCACCCATAAGAATAGGCAGGATGAAGTACGGGTCAAGACGCGAAAGGTCATTGATCCAGAGGATCCACGGTGCACCCTCGAGCTCGACTGCATTAAGCAGTACGCGGTAGATCGCGAAGAAGACCGGAATCTGAAGCAACAGCGGCAGACACCCGCCAAGCGGGTTTGCACCGTGCTTGCGGTATGTCTCCATGACAGCGGCGTTCATGCGCTGCGGATCACCCTTGTATTTCGCCTGGATCTCTTTGATCTTCGGTGCGACTTCCTTGATCTTCTGCATAGAAGTCATACCCTTCTGCGTCAGCGGGTAGAGCACAAGACGGATCAGGATCGTCAGCGCTACGATAGCCCAACCCCAGTTTCCGAAGATACTCTCAAGCCACATCAAGACGGCAAAAAGCGGTTTTGCGGCAAACGTGAACCATCCGTATTCGATAGCGTTGACCAGTACGGGGTTGATCGCTTCAAGTTTACGGTAATCTTTCGGCCCGATATAGCCGCTGAACGCCATTGTCTTATGGCCGTCAAGGTAGCTGATCGGGTTATCGTCACGGTCACGCTCGACGATGACATCGATGTTCGGGTCCAGTCCATAGAAGATAGATGCATAGTACTGATCAAAGGCAGATAAGAGGTGCACATTATTGAAAGTTGTGCGCCCTTCGACATCGCCGTCTTCAAAGATCGTCGTCAGGTTATCGCCCGCGAAGACCATCGCGCCGTTGACCGTCATCATCTGTTCTGTCACCTGCGGTCGGCTTCCCAGATAGATAAAGTAGCGTTTCTCTTCGGAGAGCGCCACATCGACATCGTAGTGCCCGTCACTGAAGAAGGTCACTTTCTTCTCGATGGAGAGAGCAGGAAGTTTCTGTGTCAGGGTAATGGTTACCGACTCGCCCTCGTTGATCGTCACATTGCGGACATCGCTCTCATACGCGATCTGTGTCGCGGCCTTATTGGTCGCCTCGTCCGCAAAACGGATAAAGAGCGGCTTGGCACCGAAATCAGGGATCATCTGTGACGGGTTGCCGTCTCCGTCATGGAATTTCTCGTCTTTCAGTATTTTCGATGCGATACGGCCGAGCGTATCGATCTCCATCGTGAAGCGATCTGACGTGATGCTTACCAGCGTACTGGAACTGGCTTTGGCAACACGCTCATCCGAACGTACGTCATGGCCGACATTGAGTGCAGGTGTGGCAGCCGCCTGAGGTGAACTCTCCTGCTTTACCGTCACGCTTTGAGCGGTCGCATTGTTTTCAGCCGTCTGAGGCTTCGGTGGAAATATCGTAGTATATGCAACGAAAAAAACGAATGAAAGCACTAATGCTGTCAGAAGTCTCTGGTTTGGAGTCATCTTTTCAAACACAATTACCCTTTATAATCAAAATTTTTTACTATATGAAAACGGCCTTTCCCTTTGGGAACGAACCAGTATTTTATCGAATCTCGAGACATCTTTGTAGATTTTTTGGTTAAACAGCCTAATTCCGGGTAATCGATGCCGCCTGGAAAGAGTTGATTGCAACGTAGTATTCGAATAAATGAGTGATAGAGTGCGGAAAGCAGCGAATTGTTTTCGAACTGCCATTTGGCATATTCGCTGCATGAGGGGTAATAACGGCAACTGCCATAACCAAGAAGTGTAAAGAACTTCTGATACAGCCATAACAGTTTAAGAAGAAGCGTTCTTACCATCTGCCAATCCGCCTGTTCGTATTAAAAGCTTTTTATAGTCGCGTTTTAATACTTCATAAGGAGTCTGATGCATCGACTCCTTTGCCACAAGAACGTAACTGCCGTCTTCCAACTCAGAGGAAAACTCCGAGAAGATCGCCCGCAGCCGCCGTTTGCAGCGGTTTCGTACGACAGCATTTCCAACTTTCTTGCTTGCCGTGAAACCTACCCTTTTAACTCCCTTTTTGGGAAGAAAAAAGAGAACGCAGGAGCGTGCATGAGCACTTTTCCCGCGCCGGTAGACAATCTGAAACTCTTTATTGAGCTTCAGCGTCTCGAAATTGCTTACACAGTCAATTTTCTTCTGCCCTTAGCACGACGTGCGTTGATGATCTTACGACCGTTCTTAGTCGCCATACGTGTTCTGAAACCATGAGTACGCTTACGTGGCGTATTATGCGGTTGGTATGTTCTTTTCATTACCATTCCCTTAAATCAATTTTTAGCACGGGATTATACGCAATTCTTACTTAAAGGTCTTTTAAGTTTTACCCGGAATCACTCTATATTTCGCACACAGCGTACATAATGTGTCGCCGTATCTGTTTTAAAGTTCACTACCCCGTCCCCGCTGGAAAAGGTGACGCCGAATGCCATCGAGGTAGTATCAGGCTTCGTCGTCGATGACCAGTAGATATCTTCCGCCGTATCAGCGTGTATATTATTACTGTTAAAGGCATCACTGATCGCCGGCTTGGTCAGCGTGCGCTCCGCCAGCAGAGAAAGTTCGTTATAGTTGGGCAGACGCCAGTCGAAAAAACCGCCATACCCGTTCAGGCTGCTCTCACAATAAGTAATCGCATCTGCCCATGATGTTTCGCCAGAGGCTATATTATCCTGCCAGAGCAGTCCGGCAGTCGTATCCAGTACCGTAGCGTTAATGTCATTGCGGACAAACTCACCACTGGAAGTTCTTGTACCATGTACACACAGTACCTTCTCTGCACCGGTTTTCAACACCTCCCCGTCATACCCTGAGATGTCGTAACTGTATGCCCATGCCCGACTCGAATCAAAGTCGACCGGCGTATCCGACCAGTAATAGACATAGCTTCCGATAGCGATGTTCTCAAAAATCCCGTCAACTGCCGGAGATGTCGTATTTTTCTCCGAAAGCTGCGTCAACTCTTCGATGCTCGGCAGGCGCCACTCAAAAAGGTTCCCCGCGGTCTCGCCCGTACAATGCGTTATGGCATCGGACCAGCTCATATCGGCTGTCGTATTGACATCAAGCCACTGAAGCCCCCGGGAGAGGTCGCTTACGATACCCGTTGTAGCGTTGCGCTCATAACTGTGCGCCCTGCCGCTTTGATAATCGCCGTCGTCGCCGGCCGTATAAGAGATAGTCTGCGCCGTTTTAAGCAGGGTGCGTGACGCTGTAACTGTTTTCACACTATAGGCTGCAGGGTACTCAAAGTTCTCATCGGCGATCACCTCCTGCGCCAATGCGATTGCCGTACTGCCCGGCTCAAAAGCCGTCGAAAGTGCTCCCAGCTCTATACGCAGACGGTAGGGCCAGCCGCCGGAATAGCTATAGAGAGAGTCTGCACTGATAACACCGGCACCCGTGATCTCAAAAGCCGAAGAGATATCCGCAGGAAGCGATGTCGCATCGACAGGCATACTGAAATAGATATCCAGGCGGTCATCACCGGGAGTTTCTGTCTTGTTATCGTCATAGACGACCGACGCCAGCAGCAGGGGCGAAGTGCCGCCGCCGGTGCTGGTATCACCGCTACTGCTGCTACTTCCGCCGCCGCTGCATCCGGCGATCAATGCCGCAAACGCTAACGCACTGATGGATAAAAAGATATTGCTTATCGGCATTGTGCTCCTTTACTCTACTGCATCAAAAAGCCGTCAAAGGTTTCCGGCTTGGATTGTGAAGGAAGCATCTGCATATTGAAAAGCTCTTCTTTCATCTTCATATGGCAGTCGCGGCACTCACGGATGACGGCATGTTCTTTGATGCCCGGACGCTCTATCTTCTCAATGGTATGACAGGCGAAACAGTCGCTTCCGCATTCGGCCATGGCATTGGGGTTGCTGCTGTGACATTCGATACATGAGAGCATGGGTTTATGGCGTTCATCGGTATGGATCGTCTTCTCAAGCGCAGGATGGCAGGTGAGACAGTCCCCCGTACAGGCAAACAGAGCGGTCGAAAAAAGAAAAAATGCGATCAGATATTTCATGGGATAATTATACTCCACATTGGATAACAGCTCATAAAACGATCTCTTTGCGCAGAGGCTTCTGCAGGTAAAAGTAGTAGAGGATGAACAGTATGACCCCCAGAAGGTTCAGCAGCGCGAACGCGATGACCAGGATGCCGAAGTTAAGGTGTTTCTTTTCGACGACCAGCCGCTTTGGTTCGCGCAGTACCGTACGGTATCCGTTGCCGTAGAACATCATGTCGATACGCAGGAGTTTCTCTTTGTCATCAAGTTTCCCGTCACTGCGTGTCTGCTCGATGAACGCCTCGTATAGCTTCTGTGTGGCAGCAGCGTTCTTCCTGTCCCAGAAATAGATGATAATACCGATGGGCAAGGCGAACATCATGATGATGGTTGTCATAATGCGCCTTTCGTGCCTGCTGTTTTAGCGCTCAACGGCTACCGTGATCTCATCACCCGGCGCATCGAAAGTGACTTTTGAACCCTCTTCGACTTCGCCGCCGAGTATCAGGTCCGCCAGATGGTCTTCCACGATCTCGTAGAGCGCGCGTTTCAGCGGCCGTGCACCGTAAACCGGGTCGAAGCCCGCTTTGGCGATGAGTGCCTTGGCCGCGTCACTGAGAGTGAGTTCGATGTTGCGCTCGACGACCTTCGCCGAGATCTCCGCGAAGAAGAGGTCGACGATGCTGACGATCTCTTCCTCACCCAGCGGATTGAACTGTACGATATCGTCCAGACGGTTCAAAAACTCCGGTTTGAAGTTGCGCTTGAGCTCGTCAAGGACGATGTTTTCAAGCTCCGGATCGCCCTGCAGCTGCATGATCTTGTCAGAGGCGATGTTGGAGGTAAGGATGATGATGGTGTTGGTAAAGTCCACCGTCACCCCCTTGTTATCCGTCAGGCGTCCGTCATCGAGTACCTGAAGCAGCATGTTAAAGACGTCCGGATGCGCCTTCTCCACCTCGTCGAAGAGCACGACGCTGTAAGGCTTGCGGCGTACCGCTTCGGTCAGCTGTCCGCCCTCATCGTACCCGACATATCCCGGAGGCGCACCGACCAGACGCGATACGGACTGCTTCTCCATATATTCGCTCATATCCAGACGTACGATGGAGTCGCTTGAATCGAAGAGGAACTTCGCAAGTGTCTTGGCTGTCTGCGTCTTGCCCACACCGGTCGGCCCGAGGAACAAAAAGCTTCCGATAGGACGGTCTTTGTCCGAGAGGCCCGCTTTGTTACGCTTGATGGCGCGTGCCACCGCATGCGTTGCCCGCTCCTGCCCGACAACGTCGCGGTTAAGCTCATCCTCTATATGCAGGATCTTCTCTTTCTCGCTTTGCAGCATCTTCGTCACGGGAATCTGCGTCCAGCGGCTGACGATCCCCGCAATGGACTCCTCGTCTACGCTGTTTTTCAGCAGGGTGCCTTCACGCTGCATATTCTCCCACTGCACGCGAAGCGCTTCCTCTTCCTTGTTCAGTGCAGGGATCTCGCCGTACTCGATCTCCGCGGCGCGGTTGAAGTTGCCGCCGCTCTTGGCCTGTTCGGCTTCGCGGCGTTTGGCCTCGACTTCATTCTTGATGGTCGCAACACGCTCGAACACCTCTTTCTCATGGCCGAACTGCGCTTCAAGCGACCGCTGCTGCTCCTGCACGTCGGCAAGCTCTTTTTCGATCTCGTCGATGCGCTTGAGGTTTGAGGGGGTCTCTTCCATCTTCAACGCCTCTTTTTCCACCTGAAGCTCGGCATATTTGCGCTTTACCGCCGCGAGAACATGCGGTTCGGACTCTATCTGCATCTTCAGCTCCGCCGCCGCCTCGTCGATCAGGTCGATCGCCTTGTCCGGCAGGAAACGGTCGGCTATGTAACGTTCGGAGAGCTTCGCCGCCGCGACCAGCGCAGCATCGGTGATGGTGACGTTGTGGTGTGCTTCGAGGCGCTCTTTGATACCGCGCAGGATCTGAAGCGACTGGTTGACTGTCGGTTCGTTGACGTTGACCGGCTGAAAGCGGCGCTGCAGGGCGGTATCTTTTTCAAAATGCTTACGGTACTCTTTAAGTGTAGTCGCCCCGATGGTGTGCAGTTCCCCGCGGGCAAGGGCCGGCTTGAGGATGTTCGCCGCGTCCATGCTTCCCTCCGATGCACCGGCACCGACAATCGTATGTATCTCGTCGATAAACAAAATGACGTTTGCACTCTGCTTAACCTCGTCTATGACCGCTTTGAGACGGTCTTCGAACTCGCCGCGGTACTTCGCCCCGGCGATAAGTGCGCTCATATCCAGCGCGACGACTCTTTTGTTCTGTAAAGAGAGCGGTACCTCTTTATTATAGATACGTTGCGCCAGTCCTTCCGCCAATGCCGTTTTGCCCACACCCGGTTCCCCGAGCAGGATCGGGTTGTTTTTTGTCTTGCGGATAAGGATCTGCATCATCCGGTTTATCTCTTCATCACGCCCGATCACCGGGGCCAGTTTTCCTTCTGCGGCTTCAGCGGTCAAATCCACACCGTACTTGTCCAGGCTCTCGAGGTTCTCATCCGCCGTCTGCGACTCGATCTTCTGGCCGCCGCGCATCGCTTCAAGCGTCTTTTGCAGCTCCAGCGTGTCGATATATTTGCCCAAAACCGAGTGAAACGGCTCTTCTTTGATGTTCGCAGCGATGTAGCTGTCGACAGCAAGGTACGCGTCACCGTTTTTCGTCATCTCGCCGACACCGCGCTCAAGCGTCTCGATGAACTTTCGCGAGAGGCGCAGGTTGTCACGGCTTACCGCCGAAGAGGTCGCCATTTTGTCTGCTAGGCTCTTGACATCAAGTTCGATCGCCGTTTTGTCTACATTCATCTTGTGCAGGGCCAGGTTCAAGACCGAATTTGAGTTGGTCAGCAGAGCCCAGATGAGATGCAGCGGTTCCACTTCGCTGTTCTTATTGTGCAGTGCCAAAGAGAGCGCTGATTCGATCGACTGTGTCATCTGGTGGGTTAGTTTCTCAAAAATATTATTCATACTGTATATCCCCTTTATTGAGTTGGGGTTATTATAGCATCTTGAGTCTAGTTGTGTCAACTTTGTTGCTTCGCCTGACATAGAGGCTGTATTTTTACGCAGCTTGCTTCGTAACGAATTGTTTTTTAAACAGCTTTTTACTATAATATCTGCCTTTATCCCTATGAGGTAGTAACCAATGAAAAACAAACCATTTATTTTTATGGGTTTTATCAGTGCCATCGCATCGGTAACGCTCCTGTTTTCACCGGCTCTGCTGGCTGACTCGGAAACGGGCGAACCCACCATTGAAGCCTCACGCCTGCAGTCTCTGGCAAAGTTTACCAAGGTGCTGGGGATCGTCGAACGCTACAACGTCGACGAACTGACTATCGAAGAGTTGATGGACAAAGCGATGCAGGGCCTGATGACCAACCTCGACGCCCACTCCTCCTACCTCAATGAAAAGAGCTTTGAAAACCTCAAGATCCAGACCAGCGGCGAATTCGGCGGTCTGGGGATCACCGTGGGTATCAAAGACGGCGCATTGACCGTCATCGCGCCTATCGAAGGGACCCCTGCCGATGAAGCGGGTATGAAAGCCGGTGACATCATCCTCAAGATCAACGACGAGTCAAGCCTCAACCTGACCATCGACGAAGCCGTCAACAAGATGCGCGGCAAACCGAAGACCCCGATCGATCTGACCATTGTCCGCAAGGGCGAGCCTGACCCGCTTCAGATCCATATCATCCGTGACATCATCAAGATCCAGTCCGTCTACTCCAAGACGATCGGTGACGACATCCTCTATATTCGTGTCACCAACTTCGATCAGAAAGTCGTCAGCGACGTCAGCAGTATCATCAAAAAGCATAAAGCAACCACCAAAGGTATCGTACTCGACCTGCGCAACAACCCGGGCGGGCTTCTGGACCAGGCGGTAGGTCTGGTGGACGTCTTTGTCGATGAAGGCGACATCGTGTCGCAAAAAGGACGCGAAAAAGCCGAAGAGCGCGCCTACAAAGCCTCTGTGTCTGCCACCCTTACAGACGTTCCGGTCACCGTATTGGTCAACCCGGGAAGCGCCAGCGCGTCAGAGATCGTCAGCGGCGCCCTGCAAGACCACAAGCGTGCCGTCATCATCGGCGAGAAGACCTTCGGCAAAGGAAGTGTCCAGGTCATCCTTCCGATTACAGACGACGAAGCGATCAAACTGACTATCGCACGCTATTATCTGCCAAGCGGGCGTACCATCCAGGCCGTCGGCGTCACTCCGGACATCACGGTCCACCCGGGTGAAGTGACTAACCATAAAGATGCCTTTGCCATCAAAGAAGCCGACCTTAAAAAGCACCTCAAAGGTGAACTTGACAAAGTGAACGGAAACTCCAAAACGGCAAAAGAGAAAGAGACTGAAAAACCAAAAGACGTCATCACCAAAGAGGACCTCTATAAAGATATACAACTTAAAGAAGCTGTTGACATCATCAAAGCTTTGATAATAATGAAAGGATAACCATAATGGAAAAACGCGAACTACTATACGAAGGCAAAGCAAAAAGACTTTTTGCAACTGATGACAAGAACCTTGTTATCTCGGAGTTTAAAGACGACCTGACGGCGTTCAACGGCGAGAAGAAGTCAAGCGAAGAGGGCAAAGGCGCCCTGAACAACAAGATCTCAACAGAGCTCTTCAAGCTGCTTGAGGCGAACGGTGTTAAAACACACTTCGTCAAGATGCTTGATGACAACCACATGCTCCATAAAAAAGCGGACATGATCTTGATCGAAGTGATCGTGCGCAATATTGCGACAGGAAGCCTCGCCAAGACTTTTGGCATCGAAGACGGTAAAGTACTGCCGTTCACACTCGTTGAGTTCGACTACAAAAACGACGACCTCGGCGATCCGAAGATGAACGACCAGCACTGTCTGATCCTTGAACTTGTCGAAAAGCGGGAGGATCTCGACGAGCTCCGCAACGCTGCGCGCCGTATCAATGACATTCTCAAGCCGTTCTTCTTCGAAAAGGGCCTTAAACTGGTCGATTTCAAACTCGAGTTCGGTAAAGACGCAGAGGGCAATATCATCCTGGCCGATGAACTGAGCCCGGACAACTGCCGCTTCTGGGATGTCGATACCAATGAGAAGATGGACAAAGACCGTTTCCGTCAGGGCATGGGCGGACTTAAAGTAGCCTATGAGCAGGTACTAAACAGAATTTTGGGAGCAAACAAATAATGAAAGCTATCGTCAACGTATCTTTAAAAGCCGGTGTCCTTGACTCACAGGGTAAAGCAGTCCACCATGCACTTGATTCACTGAACTTCAACGGTGTAGAAGATGTCCGTGTCGGCCGTCAGGTCGTCATGCAGCTCAACAGCAGCGATGAGAACGCGGCACGCAAAGAGGTCGAGCAGATGTGTGAAGCCCTTCTTGCAAATACGGTCATCGAAGACTACGAGATCGAGATCATTGCATGAAAGTAGGTATCGTACAGTTTCCCGGCACCAACTGTGAATACGATACGCAGTATGCGTTCGAAAAGCTCGGTTGTCAGACTGAGGTACTGTGGCATAAGTCTACCGAGATCGCTGAAGATTTCGACCTTATCGTCATTGCCGGCGGCTTCAGCTACGGCGATTACCTGCGCAGCGGTGCTATTGCCCGCTTCAGCCCGATCATGAGTGCGGTCACGGATTATGCCAACAGCGGCGGAAAAGTACTGGGCATCTGTAACGGGTTTCAGGTCCTTACCGAGTCGCACCTGCTTCCCGGAGCGCTTAAGCGCAACGAGCACCTTCACTTTATCTCGAAGCACCACCACCTTAAAGTCGTGAACAATGACAACACCTTCTTGCGCAAATGTGCTCAAGGCGACGTCGTCAACATCCCGATTGCACACCATGACGGCAACTTCTATATTGACGAAAGCGGTCTCAAATCGCTTTACGACAACGGTCAGGTGCTGCTGCACTACTGCGATGCAGATGGCAACATCTCCAACCCTAACGGTTCTGTCGACAGCATCGCCGGTATCTGCAACAAAGAGAAAAATGTCTTTGGTCTCATGCCGCACCCCGAGCGTGCGATGGAAACGGTACTCGGTTCTGACGACGGCGTCAAGATGCTCGAAGGTTTTCTGGGCCTCTGATGCGGATAATCCTCGGTCTGTTCCTCTTCCTTGCCACGCTTCTTGCCGAATCATCGGAGTACAGTGACACGCCCGAGGTAGTACAAAAAGTACTCTATCTGAACTATGCCGAACACCCTGAACGGGTCTATAAAGGGCAGATATTCTCTGTCACCTACAAAACCCTCTCGACTGTCGAACATTTTGAAGACATCCTCTACAGTTTTAAGCGGGGACAAGGTGTCAAAGTCCTTAATACGGAGCCCGAGCGGAAAGTCACGGGGCACTACTTCTACGACACCTTCTATTTCCTCTCGAAATCACGTACGCTGACGCTGCCCGACGTCACGGCATCCATCAAGTTCAGCGACTTCCATGACGACCACTCGGTCACCCTTCCGGGTAAAAAGATCGAGGTCGTCGCCCTCAATCCCACACCCGGTTTTTCCAACCTGCTGGCAAAAAATGTGGAGATCACCAACTACAAGACGACACGCTATAACAAGAAGTACAACATAGCCGTATTCAGCCTCCGTGCCCAGCAGTGCAATATAGAGGCGTTCTCTTTGAAAAATGCTGTCGAGCAGGGGGTTGAATCCGTCGTTAACGACCATAATCTCTCTACGCTCACCTACTATGCGGTCATTCCCAAAAAGCTGGAGAACCTCACGTTCACCTACTTTGAACTCGAGAGCGAGAAGTTCCGTACCCTGCTGATGCCCATTATCGTCGAAGACGATTCCGTATCGACACAGAGTGACCTCAAACCCATTGAACGCAAACATACGCAGATCAAGATCTCCGTTGCCGCCGGGATCGCTGTTGTCGGACTGGTACTGCTGCTGTTGAGAAGAAAACTGCTCTATCTGCTGCTGGTAGTCATCCCTGGTATCTATATCGCCTATGCCGCCATCCCGATCGAATATGCCTGTATTAAAGAGGGGACTCAGATCTACCTGCTCCCGATGGAGCGCGGTACTGTTTTTGAGACCACGACGCAGCGTCAGACCCTTGAAGTACATGGCAGTGTAAACAATTATGTCAAAGTCAAACTACTTAACGACCAGATAGGATGGATCAACAATGAAGATCTTTGCACGCCTTAGTTGGCTCTACGCCACCTTTACCATCTTTTTCGGTATGACCCTGATGATCCTGGTCTTCTTCCTCGTACCCAAGCCCTATGCGCCAAAGATCAGCGCATGGTTTATCCGCCTGCTGCTCTTCATGCCCGTCAATGTCAAAGGCGAAGAGGACCCTGATGCACAGATGTTCATGGTCAACCACCAAAGCGACATCGACATCGGCGCCATGGAGACGATTACCCGCAAAGACCTTGCATGGGTTGCAAAAAAAGAGCTGTTCGATGTTCCTTTTTACGGTCTCTTGCTTAAACTGCCCAACGACATCGCCGTTGAACGCGAAAGCAAGACATCGCTGATCAAACTGCTTAAAGACTGCAAAAGCCGACTGGACGACGGACGGACTATCACCATCTTTCCCGAAGGTACACGCTCCAGCGACGGCCGCATGCGCAAGTTTAAACCCGGGGCCAAGATGGTCGCCGACAAATACAGACTTCGCGTTCAGCCTGTTGTCATCGTTGCCTCGGCATCGTATTACAACATCAAGACCTACCACTACCGCCCCGGTACGATGACCGCTGTCTACATGGACTCTTTTGTGGCAGACAAACGCGATCCTGAATGGCTTGACAAGCTGCAGGTAAAGATGCAGAAGGTGTATGACGATGAGCTGGCAAACCATCCTGGCCGTCGGTAGCGGCGGTTTTCTCGGCGCGATCCTGCGCGTCTGGCTCAACGGCGCCATCTCTCACCGTGTCCCGCATGATCTCCCCTACGGTACACTGGGCGTCAACCTCATAGGCAGTTTTATCATGGGTATCCTGCTTGCCTATTTTATGTACACAACCCTCTTCTCGGTCAATATGAAGTCATTCCTTTCGACAGGGGTCCTTGGCGCACTGACTACCTACTCGACGTTTGCCATTGAGAGTTTTTTGCTTCTCAGCGGGGGTCATCTCCTGCTGGGTTTGGCAAATATGGGGCTCAATACCTTCGGTACGGTTCTCATGGCCGGCGGAGGTTTTATGCTGGCGGCATCGTATCTGCGATAAATCCGGACACTGCATCACGCTGTTTTGCAGGCAGAGTATCCTGTTTGGTAACAACCGCTGTGCTTCGTGCAGATTAAAGTATTAGAAACACCAATACAGCAGGATTACCTATTATAATATGTCCACTAAACGCCGATGTATCTGTACATGACGTAATTTATGATATACTAAAACTTATTGAGTGCGGATGGGGTTATGGATGAATAGTATCAAGTTTTTTGCCGGTCTGGTTTTTATCGCATTGCTAACGACTGTGCTCACTGCACAAGAGGACCGTGTCAAAGCAGAACTCAATGCCAAAGATGAAAAGATACCGCTGAAAGAAGCGCTTGGCGATGCATCTTTTAAAATGGCAATGAACTCTGGTAGATACGAATATGTCGGCAATACCAAGTGCCGTCTCTGCCACCGCAAGTTCTTCCTTGGAAGAAAAAACGACCCTCATGATTTTGCCATGGATTCCCTGCGCAAAGAGGGACATGAGAACAACCCCCGCTGCCTGAGCTGCCACGCCACCGGTTTTGGCGTCCCGACAGGATTTGTCAGTATGAAAGAGACCCCGCGCCTTGCAAATGTCCAGTGCGAAGGGTGCCACGGGCCGGGTAACCTGCATGTCAAAAACTCAAAAGTCAAAAAAGGCGGCGGCGGCTTCCTCGCAGGCGTCAACCGTCCTGACCGTATCAAGAAGATGTGCAAAAGCTGTCATACCGAACGCTGGGACCGCGCTTATCATGATTTCAACAGTGCCTACGATAAATATCGCAATGCCGATCCAAACAAAAAGTATGAAAAACAATGATAAATACGATGCGTTTTTTCAAAAAGTACGATATCCAGGTACTTCTGGTAGTCCTTGTCCTCTCCTTCTCCGGACTCTCATGGTATAACTATCACACCCAGAAAAACCTTCTTCTCGAGCAGATGCAGAGTGACTCGGGAGATATCGTAAACTCCATCACGGCGGCGATGAGCCGTTTCCATGACATCAAGTCCACAATGAACCTTCAGCGCCTCATCAATGATGTCTCTTTGAAACTCGAGATCTTCGAGTTCCGCTACCTTGAGCCCGACGGTGTCATCCGCAACTCCATGTTCAAGCAGGAGATCGACCAGGTACACAGTGCCGAGAGTTTCCGCAAGACCATGCTCGGGGATATGCAGCTTGCCACTTTCTTTTTCGAGACACGCGACTTCGTTCCCGTTATGGCCATTTACTACCCTATCTATATGAAAGGCCAGCTCGTCGGCATTATCGATCTTTCGGTAGACGTCACAGAATACGGCCTTGTCAATGAATCAAAACCCGACTTCTCGCTTCTGCGCCGCCAGGTCGATATCCTCAACCTGCTCAAGTCTATAGACGGTTCCATTCAGAACAGTCTTGCCATCTTTGAAGAGACCGACCTTTACGACTTCCTGCACCGCTATGTCGAATCAGCGAAAAACATCGTGCAGATCTCCATCGTCGACCAGACGGGCAAGGTCGTCACCAGCAGCAACAATGCACTCATCAACACGGTTCTGACGACAAAAGAGCTGCCGCCGCCGGAGCTCATCAACATCGATCAGCGTCCCGTCTACCGCATCGTTACGGAGAACCGATCGTTTGACGGCCGTGAGAACAGCCAGCTTATGCTCCTTATTGACGCGGCGCCTTATGCTAAAAACGAGCAGCGCCTGCTGCGTAATTCGATTATGATCAGCCTGGTCGCCCTGATGTTTGCGCTCTTCATCGCCCGCGCGATCTACCGCTCGGCGATCGAGCATTCCCGTCAGGAGAAAGAGCGTCTTGAAAAGCTGGTAAAAGAGCGTACCCACGAGATAGAGCTGCTCAGCAAGACAGATGCGCTGACCGGCCTTTGGAACCGGGGCTACCTTGAAGAGATGATGGAGATGGAGTTCAAACGCGCACGCCGCTACGACCATGACATCTCCCTGCTTATCGTCGATCTTGACCACTTTAAAAATGTCAATGACACCTACGGCCATTCAGCAGGTGATGAAGTACTTCGACAGGCGAGCCAACGCATCAGCAAGAGTCTGCGCGAAACCGATTTTGTCGGACGTTACGGCGGCGAAGAGATCGTTATTATTCTTCCGGAGACTTCCATTGAGACTGCCAAAGAGATCGGCAACAAAGTGTGCAAAGAGATGGCCAAAGAACCTGTTGTCGCCGACAAAGATACAATTCCCGTCACCGCAAGTATCGGTATCAGCTATCTGCGTGCCGAGCATACCGACCAGCAAGAGGTCTTTAACGAAGCCGATGAGGCACTCTATCTTTCAAAAGAGAACGGCCGCAACCGCGTAACGGTCTACGAGCCTTCCCACGCGCCGCAATAAACCTCTGTTCAGCCGATCTCTATTATCTCATCCGCACACCAGCGGGCCAGATCTATCTCATGGGTTATCAGCAGCATACCCATGCTTTCGAGGTTTTTAAGCAGCATCTGCATCACTCCAAGCTGAATCACATTGTCCAGCGCCGAAGTCGGTTCATCCAGCAGCAACAGATCGGGTTTCATTAGCAGTGCCCGCAAGATAGAGCAGCGCTGCAGCTGTCCGCCGGAAAGCTCATGCGGAAACTTGTGCAGCAGGGCTTCCTCAAGTTCCATCTCCTCAAGCAGCGCTTCACGCTCATCCACAGGTGCCACATCGGCGATCTGGTTAAGAATGGCATAGCTTGGATGAAAGGAGCTGTAGGGGTCCTGGAAGACCTGAGACACGGAGAGGACGTCTATACTTCCGCGCTGCGGCTTCAGATTGCCGAGTATCAGCTCAAAGAGCGTACTCTTTCCCGCTCCGCTGGGGCCGACAATGGCTTTGATCTCGCCGCGCGCGAGGGTCAGTGAAAAATCTTTATAGAGATAGTTCTCTTTCTCAAACGCAAAATCGAGATCTTGAATACTTAAAATAGTGCTCAACGCGCCTGCCCGCTGCCGTAAATCTTGAACTTATACGTGGTCAGACCCTCTATCCCCATAGGTCCGCGGGCGTGAAGTTTATTGGTACTGATACCGACCTCCGCGCCGAAACCGAAAGCGCCGCCGTCGGTAAAACGTGTCGATGCGTTCACATAGACAGCCGCCGCGTCGACGGCATTTAGGAACTGCTCTGCAGCGGTGTAGTTCTCGGTTATGATCGCTTCGGAGTGGCCCGACCCGAACTCGATGATATGATCTACCGCCCCTTCCACACCATCGACGACACGGACATTGAGGATGTTCGCAAGATACTCGGTATGGTAGTCTTCGATGGTCGCTTCGGCGATATCGACTATGCCGCGGGTGTACTGGCATCCTTTAAGACAGGTGCCCTCTTTCTCAAATGCCGCGACCAGTTTCGGCAATGCTTCGCTTGCAATCGCCTTATCGACAAGCAGCGTCTCCATAGCGTTACAGACACCCGGGCGCTGGACTTTCGCATTGATGGCGATCTTGATGGCATTGTCCATATTGGCATCTTTGTCGATGTAAGTATGGCACTGCCCCTTGTCATGTTTGACCACCGGCACCGTAGCGTTTTCACTCACATAGCGGATGAGCCCTTCGCCGCCGCGCGGTACGATCAGGTCGACATATTTGTCCATCTTGATAAGCTTTGCCACCCCTTCGCGTGATGAGTCCGGAAGCAGCGAGATCAAAGACGCAGGCAGGTCGTTCTCGATGAGCACCGCTTTGAGGACATCGGCGATGGCGTGATTGGAGTATTCGGCTTCCTTGCCGCCTTTGAGCACACAGACGTTCGCACTCTTAAAACAGAGTGCCGCGGTATCGGAAGTGACGTTCGGACGCGATTCGTAGATGATGCCGATAACACCGATCGGGATGGAGACCTTCTCGATCTTCAACCCCTCTTCGGTGACCCATCCATCGAGTACCCGTCCCACCGGCTCTTTAAGTGCGGCGATCTCTTCAACGGCTGTCGCCATGGCATCGATACGTTTCTCATCGAGGAAGAGGCGGTCTTTGAGCGCACTGCTGAGCTGGTTGGTCTCGGCATCTGCCATATCTTTGGCATTGGCTTCCATGATATTCATCGTATTGGCACGCAGGGCATTTGCCATCTTGCGTAAAATGCGGTTTTTATCGGCCCCGCTCAGGGTCGCCAGTACGCGGCTACCTGCTTTTGCTTCTGCTAAAAATTGTTCCATTATCTACCCATCCTCTGTTCAGTGCCGTCTGCCCGGCACGTCAAATATGGACAATTATAACAAAGCGGCTCTTTGTTTCAGCCAATACAGGTGCAGTATGCTATTTTGTCCCTTTTTTCAACAGAGCGACAATAGCACTGTTCTCTTCAGCCTCGGCTTCATCCAGCGGGGTCATCCCTTCGCTGTTGCATGCATCGTGATGCGCCCCGTTCTTGAGCAAGATGCTGACTGCTTCGCGATTTCCCATGAAAGCGGCTATGTGCAGCGGGGTGTTTTTAAACGCATTGGCCCTGTTTACATCGGCTTTGTGTGCGATCAGCAGTTCAACGGCCTGCGTGCTTTCGCCTTCGCTCGCCTTATGCAGCGGAGTATTGCCCGCTTCATCCTCTGCTGCGGCATTTGCCCCTTTTTCAAGCAGCATCTTCATCACCGGAATATTTCCGAAATACGCAGCCGTAAAGAGTGCCGTCTGGCCGTTGCGCATCTTGGCGTTCACATCCGCACCGTTGGCAAGCAGCAAAGAGACCATCGCATCGTGTTCATTGTAAACGGCAAGGTGAAGCGCCGTCTGCTGATAGTGTGCATTGGGGGTGTTGACGTCGCTCTTGGAGCCGATAAGCGCTTTGAGTTTTGCCATATCCCCGGCTTCCACCGCATCATGTATGGGCGCGCCAAACAGCAGTGTTCCCAGTGATACAAACAGTATAAAAAATGCTTTCATCTTCATTCTCCATAAGAAATTCTTATTATATTATAATCACAAAAACTTAATATAAATCATTATTTATAATATATTATGAAATTAAATCACACTGTATGAGGGGGAATTCAGGATGTGCCGAAAGGAAGATACGGGTGTCAC
>JBFEWT010000043.1:0-15686 GCA_041546225.1 Sulfurimonadaceae bacterium | reverse complement strand
TGACTGTTAATCACTTGGCCACAGGTTCGAATCCAGTATCCGGAGCCACTGCCATCATACCTCCCGAATAACAGACTTTATACCGACTTTTAAAAAACACCCTACTTTCTTTGTGTCATGGAATCAGCCTCAAATGTTAAGAGCAATCCCAACACTTATGTAATAAACTATAAAAATCTTATACATTAAAGACGTGGCCTGTTATGTTGAAACTTCTAAAAATTGTATGTTTTCTGTTGCTTTCTACACTCTCTATACTGGCAGACGACCACAAAAACGGCTTACTCTTTACCGAGCAGGAACAAGCCTGGATAGACAAAAAAGCTCCCATAACCTATGTTTATGACATTGACTGGGCACCCTTTGAGTGGAAAAACGAAGTCAACCGCCACACAGGGATCATTTCGGATATCCTGAAAGTCATTGCCCAGAAATCCGGTCTGACATTTGAAGCCATTCACACCAATAACTGGGCTACCGCTGTCTTGTTGGCGGAAAACAACAAAGTGGATATGTACAGCGCCATACCCTACAGCTCCGACAGGGCTGAATATATGAACTTCACGGCAAACGACATCTTTCAGTACAACGCCTGCTTCGTAAAACGCTCAAATGATACGACCGCGTATAAAGAGCTGCCAAAAGAGCTGCGGCATAAACGCATTGCCATCGTCAAAAGCAGCGCGTTGGGAAACAGTGTAAAAGAGAAGCACCCTCAGGCGACGTATATAGAGGTAGATAAAACCGAAGAGGGGTTTAAAGCGCTCAGGCAGGGCAGCGTGGAGCTGTTCATCATCAACTCTGCCACTGCCGATTATTTTATTAACACAAAAGGTTTTAGTGACTTAACAATCGCTCACAAGCTCGATCAGCCATACCGATTGAAGATCGCCATCTCAAAGAACATGCCCGGAGAGCTCTTAAGCATTATCGATAAGACCATAGCGCATATCGACAAGCATGAAATCGATCAGATATACCACAAATGGACAAAACCTCTCTATGTCACCAATCCCGTCAATTGGAAAATCATCCTCTATATCCTGGGGGCGATGGCTACGGTCGTACTGTTTCTGGTCTATCGGCAATACCTATTGAAGAACACGAACAAGAAGCTCGAAACGCTTGTACTCAAGAGGACAGCTGATCTTGAAGACTCCAGAAAAAAACTCGAAGAGATCAATGCGACCCTTGAAGAGAAGATAAAAATCGAGGTAGAGAAAAACCGGCTTCAGGACCAGCAGCTGATCCAGCAGTCAAAACTGGCACAGATGGGCGAGATGATCAGTATGATCGCACATCAGTGGCGACAGCCTTTAAATGTCATTACCATTAATACTGCAAGGTTGGAAATGGACCTATGCCTAAACAAGGAAATCTCCCACGAAACACTACTTAATATCACTTCGGAGATAAACAAGCAGTCTCAATTTTTATCACACACAATAGATGACTTCAGATACTTCTACAAGCCTGACAAGGAACTGGCAAAGGTCAGGCTCGAAGATGTCGCCCGAAAGTCATTAAGCCTCATCCAGGCATCACTTGTTGATTCACAGATCGAGATCATTGAAACATACAGCTCTGATGAAGAGATAGAACTTTACGAAAACGAGGTGATGCAGGTCATCTTGAATATCCTGAAAAATGCCCAGGAGAACTTCCTGCTTAAAAGGACAAAAGCGCCCTGTATCACGATCACTGCCGAAGAGAGGAGACTCTCTATTTGCGATAACGGCGGGGGAATAGAGAGTGATATCATCGAAAAGGTATTCGACCCCTATTTTTCGACCAAAGATGAAAAAAACGTATCCGGTCTGGGACTCTACATGTCAAAGACCATCATAGAGAAGCACCACAGCGGGAAGTTTTATGCACAGAACAGGGATGATGGCGTCTGCTTTGTTATCGCGTTTTGACAGATGAGCGCACCCGCATTCAAAAAACAGTCTGCTTTCAGTGCGTATACGCTTCATATCTATGATCCGCAGCCGCTTCTTTATTCGCTCAACTAGCTCGCAATCACCTTTTTTCAATTAAACCTTCATGTGATAAAATAATTAACACATATAACAACACCGCATACGGTGATGACCCCGCTGTCAAGGAATGCCATGCCTCTCTCTACGCGAACACTTTTTTGTATACTCTGTGCAGCGTCTCAGCTTTTTGCATTTTCTACAAGCAACGTTCAGCTGCTTTACGGCGACTTCGACGACAACAGCTACGTCTATGACACCCGCGACGGCGGCAAGACGACCCTGACACTGGAACACTATCGCACTTGGGAATACGGTGACATCTTTATGTTCGCCGATGCGGCACTGGCAGATGAACGCTTCTTATACCAGAACAAATCCACCGACGTCTATGCCGAGATATCGCCCCGGATAAGCCTTTTTAAAAGCGATGGTTTCCTCAAGGCGTTCTACCTTTCCGGCCAGCTCAACCACGGCGAAACCTACGTCGCCTACCTCGGAGGCATCGGGGCGGATCTGAAGGTAGCGGGTTTTGACGTGTTCGGCCTCAACGGCTATAAAAAAGAGCAGAACATCGGCCCCAAGAGCTGGCAGCTCTCAAGCAACTACCTCAGCGCACGGCTCTTCGGTACACCGCTCTCCTTCGAGGGCTTCGCCGACTGGACCGTCGAGGATTTCCTGACGCAAAACCAGCTCACCTATGCCCTCGACACCAAAGGCCGCCTGCAGATAGGCAGCGAATGGCACTACTACCTTATTAAGAACACGCCTGTACGCTCGAGTACCCTGCAGGCACTGATCAAGCTGCGGTGGTAACCATTATGCGTAACCTATTTTTATTCTTTTTCCTACTGCTCACGACGACCCTTTACGCACAGCAAAGAGAGCCCGAAAAGGTCAGCGTCATCCTCAAATGGTTCTACCAGTACCAGTTCGCCGGTATCATCATGGCGAAGGAGAAGGGCTTCTACGAAGATGCCGGTCTGGATGTCGAGATCATCGAACGCGATCCTTCCAAAAACAATATCCTTCAGGTCATCGACGGCGAGGCCCAGTACGGCATCGCCGATTCGAGCATCCTCACCTACCGTGCCAAGGGCCACCCCGTCAGGATCGTCGCCAGCATCTTCCAGCACAATGCCATGGTACTCATCGCCCGCAAAGATTCGGACATTGTCAGCCCTTATGAAATGCGCGGCAAGCGCATCAGCTACCAGGAGGGCATCGATGACGCCATCTTCAGCAGTATGTTCGATTACGCCAATCTGGAAAAAAGCGACTTCATCAAAGTCCCCATGGATTTCAGCTACGAAAGCATCATCAACGGCGAAGTGGACGTGATCGCCGCGTACATCACCGACCAGCCCTACTGGATCAAAAAACGCGGGGTGGAACTCAACGTCATCAACCCGCTAAGCTACGGCATAGACCTCTACGGCGACATACTCTTTACAACGGAAAAAGAGATCGCCAGTCACCCCAAACGGGTCAAAAAAATGAAAGCGGCAACCCTCAAAGGCTGGGAGTACGCGCTCGCGCATAAAGACGAGACCATCCGTACCATCATCGACAAATACAAACCCGCCCTTACCTACGACCAGCTGGCGTACGAGGCCGCTACCACCGAACGTCTTATCGCTCCCAAGCATGTTGCACTGGGCTATACCAGCAAGGACCGCTTCCGTGTCATCGCCGGTCTCTACCATGACCTGGGGCTATCACAGCAGGCGCTTGACAAGGCCGTCGAAGAGATCATTTACGATCCCGATGCACCCGGCGATACACTGCAGTTCTACCTGACCGCCTTTACGATCGGCGGTGCGGTGATGTTCATCTTCTTGCTGCTGCTCTATCTTCACAACCAGCAGTTGCAGCGTCAGGTCAAAACACGCACCAAGGAACTCGAGAAAGCCACCTTAAGGGCTGAAAAAGCGGCGGCGTCAAAAGCGCAGTTCCTCGCCAATATGAGCCACGAGATCCGCACGCCGATGAACGCCATATTGGGCTTTATCGAACAGCTGGCCAAGGGCGAGAACGATCCGGCACGCCAAAAACAGTTCGCCATTGTCAAAAGTTCTGGCCGGACGCTGCTGGGGATCATCAACGATATCCTCGACTTCTCCAAGATCGAGAGCGGCAAAATGTCCATAGAGTGCCAGCCTGCCCTGACGCGTGACCTTTTTGAAGAGATCACGGCGCTGTTCAAAGAGCAGATCGAAGAGAAAGAGCTTCTGCTCGAAACACTCTTCGCACCAAAGCTGCCAGAGTGTATCACTACCGATGCCATTCGGGTAAAACAGGTCGTTTTCAACCTGCTCGGCAACGCCGTCAAGTTCACGCCCAAAGGGGGAAGGATCATCCTCGAAGTGCGCTTCAGACCCGATACGAACATACTGCACTGCTCCGTACGCGACACCGGCATCGGGATTCATGAAACAAATATAGCGAAGATATTCAAAGCCTTTGAGCAAGAAGATCACACAACGACCCGCAAGTTCGGCGGTACCGGACTGGGGCTTGCCATCAGTTCGAAACTCATAACCCTCATGGGCGGGACACTGGAAGTCGAGAGCAACCCCGGCGAAGGGAGCCACTTTTACTTCGATCTGCCCGCAGAACCTTGCGAAGCGCACGCCCCTGAAGCGCTCACCCAGCAAGCACTCAGCGGCGATACGGCACTGGCACCGCAAGGAGATCTCCTTGTGGTTGAAGACAACAAGACAAACCAGATGCTGCTGGGCATCATCCTCGATGAGTTCGGTATAGCGTACGACATCGCCAATGACGGTCTGGAAGCCTACAGCGCCGCGCAGCGCAAGCACTATGCGATGATCCTGATGGATGAGAACATGCCCAACATGAACGGTATCGATGCGACAAAAAAAATCCGCGCATGGGAAGAGGAGCATCACCTTTCGCGTGTCCCTATCGTTGCCGTTACCGCCAATGCGCTTAGCGGGGACCGTGAACGCTTCATCGATGCAGGCATGGACGACTATCTCGCCAAGCCCTTCAGCGAAACAGAGGTCATGCAACTGCTGCAAAGACACCTCTGAGGGCCTTTCGTGCATCGGCGGGAGTTGAAAACATCTTCGTGTGCTTTGAACGTCAAACGCCGTCAAAAATTTCAGGCGGACAAAATGTTGCCTGATATACAATCAATACATAACTCTGAAAACAAAAGCACTTTTCGGGGCATGAGAGGATAAGGATATCACTGGACTGCAAATGAAGCTAAATCTCTTTTTAAATGCCGGACACACGTTTTCCGCTGAGCAGACACTTTTCAAATACAAACTCAATACCCTTGTGGGGCTGAGCATGATCGCCATAATCACATTGGCGCTCATGGGAACGCTCCGATACCTGCAGGGGAATATGCTTCAAGCCGTGCTTGACTGGTTTTTTATTCTGGTGTTTGTCTTCGGCTATCTCTATCTGCAAAAATCTATTGATAACTATGCAGCCGTATCGAGGGCAATCCTTGCATTCGGTGCCCTTGTGACCCTGTTTGCGATGCATACATCCGCAGCAAGCGAGGCGAGATCGCACTGGTTTCTGATCTTGCTTATCATGGTCTTCTTCCTGCGCGATCGCAAAGAGGGACTTGTATGGACGGGCCTGCTGATCCTGGGTGTCGTCATCCCGACATTGATCGATCCCCGGTTTTACCACTACAGTACAAGCGACTCTTTTATTCTCGTTATCTCCATCATCTTTATCTCAGGGACCATTCACTGGTATGAACTTATCAAAGAGAAAATTGAATTCGAGCTGCATCAATCCAAGCTCAATCTTGAAAGAACAGTACACGAACGCACATCCTCATTGATGCGCGCGGAGTCTTTGGCCCATGTCGGAAGCTGGCATATCGATATGAAAGAGAATACACTGTCGTGGTCCGATGAAACCTACAATATTTTTGGACAAAGCCGGGATGAAGCGCTCACACTGGAACTTTTCTTTTCCAAAATCCATCCTGACGATGCCGATGCAGTAACTGCCGCATGGAGTGAAGCCCTCACCGGAAAACCCTACCGTATTGACCACCGTATCCTCACGCCTGAGGGCATAAAGTGGGTACACGAACGCGCAGAGATCATCTTCGATGATGAAAACCACCCGCTTGTCGCCCATGGCGCCGTTCAGGACATCACCGAACGCATCAACGCCGAAAACGCCCTGGTTCTGGCCAAAGAAGCCGCCGAAAACGCGACAAAAGTGAAAGCGGAGTTCCTCGCCAACATGTCGCACGAGATCCGTACGCCGATGAACGCGATCATCGGGATGAGCCGGCTCGCACTCGACGAGAAGCTGGAGAACAAACCGAAGAACTACATCAAAAAAGTACAAAGCGCCGCCATAGGACTGCTTGGCATCCTCAACGATATTCTCGATTTCTCCAAGATAGAAGCAAGAAAACTGGAGATCACCCCTGTACATTTTCAACTCAAAGATGTCATTTCACCGACACTCAACCTCATGAAAGAGATCGCAGCCAAAAAAGCGATCAAGACCCGGGTCAAAATAGAAAAAGATGTTCCCCATATCTACTATGCGGATGCATTGCGTATAGGGCAGGTTCTGACCAACCTCGTCAGCAATGCCGTGAAGTTCAGTCACCACGGCGGCAGCGTCACCATCGGCGTCTCGCTGCGCGAAGAGAGTGAGAGCAATGCGCTTGTAGAGTTTTCCGTTGCCGATGAAGGGATAGGCATCTCTGCAGAGAACCAGAAGAAACTCTTCCAGTCGTTTAGTCAGGCCGACAGTTCCACTACCCGCAAATTCGGCGGAACAGGTCTTGGTCTCGCCATTTCGCAAAAGATCGTAGAGCTGATGGGCGGTTCCATCCGGGTAGAGAGCGAAGAGGGCAAAGGGAGTACGTTCCGCTTTACGGTCCGCATGCAAAAGTCCGACGAGGCAGCCCTGCTCGATTCGCTCGAAGAGGCCGATGATGATGTGAACATCGCAACGAGGAGATTAAAAAACAGCAGGATACTGCTGGTGGAAGACAATGAGATGAACCAGGAGCTGGCCGAGGACCTTCTACGCAACAGCGGTATTCACGTCACCCTCGCCAATAATGGCGAAGAAGCGCTGGAGATACTCGCCAAAGAGCGTTTCGACGGTATCCTCATGGATTGCCAGATGCCGGTGATGGACGGCTACGAAGCGACCCGCAGAATCCGGGCAGATGAAAAATACAGAGACCTTCCCATCCTCGCGATGACGGCCAATGTGATGGAGGGGGACAAGGAAAAAGCGCTTGATGCAGGGATGAACGACCATATCCCCAAGCCGATCAACCCCAACGAGATGTTTGTGACTATGGCCAAATGGATACGCAAAGATGAGGCGTGATCGAAAGATACCTTTTCCTGTTCTTGAACTTTCACAGACCGAGTAGTTTAAAGGCCTGCTTCCAAGTATGCTAAAATATATTCAATGACCTGAAGGAATAAGATGAGCCATATAAAATCGATTGCCCTTATACATATCGTTTCATTTTTTATTATCTTCGCTACTTTTCTAACTATCACGCAAGAGTATTTCCAGACCCGCATCGACGATGTGTTGCATAGCCAGCTTAGCGCAGTCGAGGACCATATCGAGATCATTATACAATATGACAGGCTTATCGCCTATGACAGCTACAAAGAGATCGCATACGACAGCAAAGTACTCGACACCTTTCGTCAACTCAATCAGAACACCCCCAAAGCAGCCGTTTTACGGCAGGAACTGTTTGATCATCTCAAAACGAACTACTCATTGCTGACACGAACGGGCGTCTCGCAGCTGCACTTTGTACTCCCCGACAACCGCAGCTTCCTGCGTATGCATAAGCCTGAAAAATTTGGCGATGACCTGAGCGCTATACGCTACTCCTACAGACAGGTCAATGAAACGCACGAACCCATAGAGGGGTTTGAGCTGGGACGAAGCGCGCATGCGTATCGTTTTATATTCCCGATAACCGACGCAGACAACACCCATCTTGGAGCATTTGAAATCTCCTTTTATATCGAATACGCAGGCAAGCTCATCGATAAAATCTCCAATAACCACACCCATATACTTATCAAAAAGACCCATACCAATGCCAAGATGTGGCAAGATGTACAAGAGCACTCCATCAAGTACGGCCACTGTCATGAAGATAACGACAACTATCTTCAATCGAACCTTTTAGAGACGAAGCCGCATGTGCATAACGAGACCGATGTGTTTGGAAAGTTCCACCGTTTTTCAGACGAAAACGTACAGGTCATACAAAAGGGCTTGAGGGGCAATGAGCCGTTCAGCCTCTATGGAGAGATCGATCAGGAAGTCGTATCGGCTGTGTTCACACCCTATTATAATCTCGAAGACAATCAAAGCATTGCCTGGATGGCAAGCTACAGCGACAACAACACCGTCATTGAAAAGATACTCCTAAACAAGCAGGTCCTCTGGATCTCGTTCCTGGTCGGCCTGATCCTCTTGCAGTATTTCATTTACAGAAACTCGGTGACGAAACACCACCTTAAAGTAAAAAATGACGAAGTCGAGCACGAAAAACTCTTACTCGAAACAGTCATCAACTCCATCCCGATACGTGTTTTCTGGAAAGACACCGATGGTACCTACCTGGGTGCCAACAAACTCTTCTTGGAAGATGCGGGCCTGCCAAAAGAGTCTGATATCATCGGGAAAAACGATTTCGACATGGTCTGGAGGGAAGAAGCGCATCGTTACCGCGCGGATGACAAAGAGGTCATAGAGTCCGGACAGCCCAAACTCAATATCGTAGAAGAGCAGACACAGGCGGACGGGAAGAAACTCATCCTGGAAACCTCCAAGGTGCCCCTTCAGGAGTCTGCCGACCACAGTATAGGGATGCTGGGTATCTACCGTGACATTACAGAGGATGTCGTACGCAACGAACTCATAGAAGCACTCTCCGCGAGTAATGCGAAACTCGATGCTACCATGAAAAAAGCCGAAGCTGCCAACATAGCCAAATCCCAGTTCCTGGCCAACATGAGCCACGAGATACGCACACCGATGAACGTCATCATCGGGATGACCCATCTCGCTTTGGACACAGAGCTCGACGAAAAACAGAAGAACTATATCAAGAAGGCGAACCAATCCGCAGAGAACCTCCTTTTCATCATCAACGACATCCTCGATTTTTCCAAAATCGAAGCCGGTGAACTGGTCTTTGAAGAGATCCCGTTTGAACTCAAGAACGTCATAGGCCATATGGTTGACCTCATCAAGTTCAAAGCCAAGAAAAGAGAGATAAAGATAAGGGTCAAAATAGATAAAGAGGTCCCCAGACAATATATCGGCGATCCTTTGCGCCTGGGGCAGGTACTCATCAACCTTGGAAGCAATGCCGTCAAGTTCAGCAATGACGGAGGCACCGTGCTGCTGCATGTCTCGCTGGCGGAGGAGAACACCGAGAGCGCCAGAGTGCAGTTCTCCATCCAAGACAGCGGTATCGGCATAAGTCCGGAAGAGCAGGAAAAGCTCTTCAAGCCTTTCTCGCAGGCCGACAGTTCGACTACCCGGAAATACGGCGGTACGGGACTGGGACTGGCGATTTCCAAAAAGATATGTGAGATCATGGGCGGAAAGATATGGGTAGAGAGCACCCCGGGGCTCGAGACGACCTTCAGTTTCACCGTTGTCTTGAAAAAATCCGATGAGATCCCCTCCGAAGAGCTTTCGGGCAATGAAGATGAAGAGGAGCTCCTCCTCGCGGCTTCCGCATTGCACGGTGCGAAGATCCTGCTGGTCGAAGACAATGAGCTCAACCAGGAGCTCGCCGTGGACCTTCTGAGCAAGAGAGGGGCTGTCGTCACGGTCGCAGAGAATGGCGAAGAGGCGCTTAAAAAGCTGGAAGAGGAGAGATTTGACGCCATCTTGATGGATTGTCAGATGCCGGTCATGGACGGGTATGAAGCGACCCGCAAGATCCGGGAACAAGCGGCGTATAAAGAGCTGCCCATCATCGCTTTGACTGCCAATATCATGGCCGACGACATCAAGCGCATAACCGAGTCGGGCATGAACGCCCACATCGCCAAACCGATCAACCCGGACAACCTGTTCACGACGCTGGCAAAATGGCTGAAGTCGTAAACAGCTTCAGCCCCCGGGTCGCTTCTGAAAGAATTTATCCAACTCCCATGCTATATTCCATTTTTAGTCATGAGCTGTTATCATATTTGTTATTTGAATAGCTAAAAGGTGTTCATGTCACAGTACAGTATGTATAAAGAGCTGATCAGCAGTCCCCTGTTCCAAACGGGTGGTGTCGTCATCTTCATCTGGGAAAACAGGGCGGGATGGCCTGTTGATGCAGTCTCGGCCAACCTTGAACGCCTCTACGGGCATACACCGGATGATTACCTCAGCGGCAGACTTTCCTATGCCGACCAGATACACCCCGATGACCTTCACCGGGTGTTTGAAGAGGTAGCTCAAGCATCAGAGGGTGACGCGACCTCGTTTTCACACCAGCCCTACCGCTATCGCAACGCATCCGGCAGCTACCGCTGGGTCAATGACTCCACAGCGATACTCAGGGATGCATCGGGCAATATCACCCACTATATCGGCTACCTGACCGATATCACCGACCAGATCGATACCCAGGCGCTGCTCAAAGAGAAAGAGGGGCGCTTCGAAGAGCTCTTTGAGATCGCCCCGGTGGGAATCGCCCTGAACGCCATGGACGGCAGCTTCGTCGAGCTCAACCAGGCCCTGCTGGACATGGTGGGCTACACCTATGACGAGTTCGTCAGCCTCTCCTACTGGGATATCACCCCCGAATCCTACGCACCCCGCGAACAAGAGCAGCTCGACGCCCTGACACAGACCGGCAAATACGGCCCCTATGAAAAAGAGTATATCCACAAAGACGGCCACCGTATTCCCGTCCTGCTTAACGGTATCATCACCAAAGACCGTTTCGGCGAGGAATACATCTGGTCGATCGTGCAGGACGTCTCCAAGATAAAAAGTGCCCAGGAGGTGCTCAAAAAGGCCCAGCAGATCGCCAATATCGGGCACTGGAAACTCGACCTGAACAGCAACACCCTCTACTGGTCCGACCAGACCTACCGCATCTTCGGCCTCCAGCCGCAGGAGTTTGAAGCGACCTACGAAGCCTTTGTCGAGCGCATCTATCCCGAAGACCGCGATGCCGTCAACAAAGCCTACACCGACTCCGTCAAGACCAACACCCCCTACCTGATCACGCACCGCGTCATCCGCCCCGACGGGACCATCCGCTACGTCGAAGAGCAGTGTGAACACACCCTCGACAACAGCGGTGAAATCATAGGCTCCATCGGCACCATCCTCGACATTACCGAGCGTGTTGAAACGGAACAGTCTCTCAAGGCGAGCGAAGAGCGTTTTGCATTGGCGATGAAAGGGGCCAACGACGGCCTATGGGACTGGAACCTCAAAAGCGGCCATGTCTATTACTCGCCGCGCTGGCTGGAGATGCTCGGTTACGAGGAGGGGGAGCTTCCCGAAAACATCGACACCTGGCAGATGTTATGTCATCCCGACGATGTCAAGGCGACGCTCGATGCCGTCAACGCCTATCTCAGCGGTGAGAGCAACAGTTTTGAAACAGAGTTCCGGATGCGCCACAAAAAGGGGCACCTTCTCCCCATCCTCTCACGCGCCTACCTCGCCCGCGACCAGAAAACTGGCGAACCGCTGCGCCTTGTCGGTACCCATGTGGACATGAGCAGCTACAAACAGCTCGAAGAGAAGCTCAAACAGGCCAAAGAGAGTGCCGAAAATGCCAATATGGCGAAAAGTGTTTTCCTTGCCAACATGAGCCACGAGATACGCACCCCGATGAACGGTATTCTTGGCTTTGTCGACCTTCTTGCCAAGGGGGAGAACGACCCCAAACGCAAACAGCAGTTTTCCCTCATCAAAGAATCCGGCAACTCCCTGCTCACGATTCTCAACGACATTCTCGACCTCTCGAAGATCGACAGCGGCAAACTGGGCATCGAAGAGCACCCTTTTATGACCAAAGAGCCGTTCGAACATGTTGCGCTAATCTATGAAGGGAACGAGCAGAGCCATGGTATCGACTTCACCTATCATATCGACGAAAGGCTCCCGCAATGGTGCCTCGGCGATATTGTCCGCATCAAACAGGTCGTGCTGAACCTCTTGAGCAATGCCATGAAGTTCACCTCCAAAGAGGGGTGCGTTACACTCGATGTCACGTTCAACCCGCAGATGAAGAGCCTCCTGTGCTCCGTTTCCGACACCGGTATCGGCATCGCTCCCGAAAACCTCTCAAAGATCTTCCTTGCCTTTGAACAAGAAGACGGCAGCACTACCCGCAAATTCGGCGGGACAGGCCTCGGGCTTGCCATCAGCTCACGGCTTGTGGAGATGATGGGAGGAGAACTCCGTGTCGAGAGCACGCTGGGCAAAGGCAGCCGTTTCTTCTTCGAGCTTCCGCTTAAAGAGGTAGAAGCCGCAGCTGACGAAGAGAGTCTCTCCGATACGATGGAAGAGCCAGAGCGCGCGCAGCTCAACGGAAACGTACTGCTCGTCGAAGACAATAAAACAAATCAGCTGCTCATGGAGCTTCACCTCGAAGAGTTGGGGCTAAGCTATGAGATCGCCAATGACGGGATAGAAGCCGTCGAGTGCTTTAAAAAGGGCACGTACGACCTGATCTTGATGGATGAGAACATGCCCAACATGAACGGCATTGAAGCGACCCGGGAGATACGCACTATCGAGAGCAGTCAGGGACGCGAACCGGTACCCGTCATCGCCGTTACCGCCAATGCCCTAAGCGGCGACCGTGAACGCTTCTTGAGCGTGGGGATGAACGACTACATCGCCAAACCGTTCAGTGAAGAGGAGATCGAAGCCGTACTGCGCAAATACCTTGCACCTTCGCTCTAGGCTTCGGCATATCCGGGCCTCTTTTTAAGAAGAGACGCCGCACTCCTTTCTTAGCCTTTGGGCAACGCGATCTTAAAGATCGCACCTTCGGCTCCATTAAGTGCTTTTAAGTGCCCCTGATGGTGCTCTTCGACAATGATCTTTGACATATAGAGCCCAAGTCCTGTCCCGTTTGATTCGAACTTCGTCGTAAAATAGGGGTCAAAGATCTTGTTGAGGAGCGTTTCGGGGATGCCTCCCGCATTGTCCTCGATGCTGAGCGAGACGCCGTATTCATCGACACGGCTGCGGATTTTAATGCTTTTATGCTCCGGTCTTTTCTGAAGCAGTGCATCTTTGGCATTGTTTAAAATGTTCAGCAGGACCTGCTTGAACTCGTTGGGATAGACGTTCACGAAGACCCCGGGATCGATCTCTACCTCGATGGCTATCCCTTCGCTTGCGAATATGCCGCCGAGCAGACCTATACTCTCCTCTACCAGTTCCTCAAGACGCATCTCTTCGGTCTCTTTGTCTTCTTTGAAGAACGAGCGGAAGTCGTCGATGGTATGCGACATGTAGCTGATCTGCTCCTTCATCGTCTGGATATACGTGGCCGCCTCCTCACTCTTGAGCTGACCGAGCATATTGCTCAATTCGATGTTTGTCAGCCCCAGTCCGAGAATATTAAGCGGCTGTCGCCACTGATGGGCGATCATGTTGAGCAGCTCCCCTATCTGGGCGAGCTTGCTTTGCTGCATCATGACCATATGCTGTTTTTTCAGGGCGATCTCATGGGTCTTCAATTCGGTGATGTCCAGGATGGTACCTACCATCTCCAGAGGCTCGCCCGACTCTCCCGACCTGGTCACCTGCGCTGTCGAGCGGACATAGAGCTGCCGGCCGTTCTCCAGTACGACCCGATATTCAAATGTACGCATCTGCTTATCGTGCAGTGCCGCAGCGACCTCCTCGCCTACGAACGCTTTGTCGTCAGGGTGCACGAAGGACATATAACTTTCAAGGTTGGGGGCAAACGTCTCTTTGGAGACATTGAAGATACGGTAATGCTCATCCGACCACTCGATGGTTTCGGTGTCTATATGGTAGACATAGCTTCCCAGATGGGCGTCATGCTGCGCCTGAGCGAGCTCCTGCGTTCGCAGACGCACCTCTTTTTCAAGGTTTTGCGACAGCGCTTCGAGCTCTTCTGACTTGATCATCAGCTCTTTCGTCCGCTCATTGAACCAGTGTGCCAACATACCCAGTTCATCTTTTCGCTGCACGTCGAGTATGAGACTGTAATCCCCCGATGCCTGTGCCAGCTGGTTAGTCATGGAGATGACAGGCGATACAAGTATCTTTTTCATAACGTAGTAGCCCAGCATGAACACCGCTGCCACGATAAGGATCATGCTGAGCAGCAGCTCGCGGAAGATAGACATGCTCTGCTGCAGCACCAGCTGGCTCGGCACCGCGATGACTACCTTCCAATAGACATTGTGTATGTCAAACAGCACCGCCAGCGTATGCGTTTTCAGCAACGGGTCCTCTTCAAGCAGCAGTGTACGGTAATGCGAAGCCTGTTCAGCGGATGCATCGCTGTTGTGCCGGATGAGCGAGGCTATCTGCCGCGCATCGTCTCTGTCTATCTGGTCGCTGAGCTCATCTATCTGCGCTGCGACCTCGGCATCAAACTTCTCTTTGTGCAGATTTTCCGCAACCATCTCTTCGAGCAGGCTCAACAGGGAGCTATAGCCCGGTACCTGCTTCACCAGTTCGCCTATTGTGAGGCGGTCCGGCAGATTCCCCTCCTGTACTTTTACCGCCTCTTCATCCGGATAGGTGATAAACTTGCCGTTGCGATCGAGAAGAAAGCCGTAACCGCCCAGCGCCTTTGTATTCTCTTCGAGAAAACCGTGCAGTCCGTCGAGCATGATATCGACGGTGGATACCCCGTAGAAACGCCCCTCTTTATGCATAGGGATCGTCACCGTTACCATCGGCTGCAGGGAATAAGGGTCTACATACGAGCGTGACCAGTAGGGCTGTCCTTCAGCATGGAACCTTGCGGGTACATACCACTCTTCCCTATGGTATCCCCTGCCCTCCGGGTCGTTATAGTCATCATAGAACTGCAGTACCCCGTTGCTGTCGCGTCCGAAAAAATAGCTGGCCCGTTCTTTTTTCGGATCCAGCATGTAGGGTTCGGGCCATATCCCGCCGCCGGCTATAAACTCCTTGTAGCCTTCCATGTTGAGCAGCTCCCTGATGAGCTGTTTGTTATGCTCATGCGCAAGGTCCATGTTTTCGCCGAGGTTGGCCAGCGCCATCGCCAGCGACTCGGCACGCCCCATCTTCTCATCAAGCTTTGCGATGATCTTCTCGCCCATGAAGACGATGCTGTTATGCGCACTTTTCTCAATCTCTTTTTCACTGACGAAGGAGAAGACAAGCATCATCGACCCGATCAATACGCTCAGGAACAAGCCCATAAAGATGATGATTTTTGTCATGATGCTCTGCCGAAAGACCATTAGTAGCTTATTCCTCATTTTTCTCTTTCCAATTTATACTATCTGCAACTAAAAAATAACATAAATAAGTGATATTAAATAGTTTCAACTCTGCTAGTGCAAAGTATTGACCTTCGGCTGAAGCGTGTGCGAGCGCACAAGATGCTCTGTGACTGCCAGGGCCGCGCGGTAGGCATCGTTGCACATTTTTTGACCATCATTGCGCGGAGCATCTTTTTTAAACGCCCCCGCTTTGGAGACG
>JBFEWT010000144.1:0-4682 GCA_041546225.1 Sulfurimonadaceae bacterium | reverse complement strand
TTCAGGCCGGTTCCCCAGATCAAGTTCAACCTCACGCTCTATATAGGGTATTCATAACCTCCGGCAGTGACAAGTTGTCATATTTAAGCCCTCCTTAACGCTATTGCACTACAATACAGCCATTTACGGTAACTATTCGGAGTGGTGATGTCAAGACGCAAAGGTTCAAAGAAAAAGGCCGGAAGTACATTCGGTCCTATTGTAACGGCAGTGACATGGGGCGTTGTATTTTTCTTGCTGATTGCGGCACTTTTCGGCGCCGGTTATTACCTTGGGTATACCCAGGCGGAACAAGAGGGCGCAGCAGCGTATGCCAAAGAGCGTCAGAAGATGATGCAGCAGATCAAGCGACTTGAAGATGAACGCCTGAAAAGGGCGGAGAGGGTATCGCAGCGTGATCTGAAGCTGAAAGAGGTACTGCGCCGCGACGGCAAGAAATACGCGGCCGGCGCACAGCATGAGTACGGGGATGGCAAGCAGCTTGGCCATCCGCCAAAGGGCCCGGCACGAGAGACCAGGAGAGTGACAGAGTTGCCGAAACTGGCGATTATCATCGACGATGTCGCGTTTGCACACGATGTCCGTGCCATCAAGCAGCTGGGACTTCCGCTGAGCATGTCATTTCTGCCGCCAAGCGAGCGCCACCCCGACTCTGCCCGGCTTGCGGCCAATGAACCGTTCTATATGGTCCATCTCCCCATGGAAGCGATGAACTTCAGTTCGGAAGAGCCTTTTACCCTGCGTGCAAACGATTCGCAGCAGCTTATCATGGAGCGTATAAACACGCTGAAAAAGATCTTTCCGAAAGTCAAATATATCAACAACCATACCGGCAGTGCATTTACTTCGAACGAGCGTGCGATGAACCGCCTGATCTTTTCACTTACCAAGGAGAAGATCCATTTTATAGACAGCCGGACGACAGCGGAGACGAAAGTACCCAAAGTGATGAAGAACTACGGTCTTCCCTACGTGGCGCGAGACGTCTTCCTCGATCATGACGCCGATATCGCAGCGATCAAAAAACAGATCAAACGCGCCGTAGCGATTGCGAAACAGCATGGCAGTGCTATCGCCATAGGGCATCCGCACAAACAGACCCTGAAAGCTTTGGAAGAGTCCAAGAGCGTACTTCAAGGGGTGGAATTGGTTCGTATTGACGAGCTGATCTGAGTCATGGCGAACATAGAGCGGTTTACGGGAGAACTGGACGGTCTCAAAGCGATGCGCAAGCACCCCGAAACGCTCTACTACATAGGCAACAGCGCTTTGCTGGAACGTCGGAAGATCTCCATCGTGGGAAGCCGAAAACCCACTCCGTACACCCGTGAGATGACACGTACACTGGCCCAAAGGCTTTCAAAACGCGGCGTCTGTATTGTCAGCGGTGCGGCGCTGGGAGTTGACGGTATCGCCCATCACGGTGCAGGCAGTGCCAATACCATTGCGGTCATGGGCAACGGGATAGATATCCGTTACCCGTCACTGCATGATCAGCTTATCCGAAGCATTGAAGATGAGGGACTGGTCATGAGCCCTTTCGAGATGGGATTTGCGGCGACGAAATGGAGTTTTGTCGTACGCAATGAGATCGTTGCCGCATTGGGCGAATCGCTCATCGTAACGCAGGCTGACCGCAACAGCGGTACGCTGCGCAGTGTCGAGTTTGCACTGAAAATGGGCAAGAAGGTCTATGTTCTTCCGCAGCGCATCGGCGAGAGCGAAGGGAGCAACGACTTGCTCAAAAGCGGCCTTGCCGAAGCCATCTATGATATTGATGCATTTGTCGAGGGGTTCGGCATGGTGCACCATGCCGAAGATGACGAACTTCTGCGTTTTTGCCGGAGCAGGCCGACGTACGAGGAAGCCGTGCAGAAGTTCGGCGGTCAACTCTTTGCGTACGAACTTGAAGGCAGAGTGGAAGTTGTCGACGGTACAGTCATTCCCGTTGACGGCTGAGCAAAAGAGCCGTTAGCCACGCTCATTAGAGAATGAGCATCGCATCGCCGTAGGAGTAAAAACGGTAGCGCTCGTTGATGGCTTCTTCATAGATGCGGTGGGTGGCTTCGAGGCCTACAAACGAGGCGACCAGCATGAGCAGCGTCGACTGGGGAAGGTGGAAGTTCGTCAACAGGTAGTTGACGCGCTTAGGCGGGTTGCCCGGGTGCAAAAAGAGGTTGGCCTCGCCGGAGGGCTCTTTGGTGCGCACGTAATACTCTACCGTACGGGTGGAAGTCGTTCCGACGCACAGCAGGGGTTTGTCGCCGTCAATGAGCTCCTGCGCCTCGGGTGAGAGGGCGTAGTACTCCGAATGCATGGGGTGGTCGGTGATGGTCTCGCACTCGACGGGCTTGAAGGTGCCGGCGCCGACATGCAGCGTTACGAATGCATGCGGGTGGGCACTGCAGACCCGTTTGAAAAGGGCGTCGGTAAAGTGCAGCGACGCGGTCGGTGCGGCGACGGCGCCTTCTTGTGCAGCGAAGACCGTCTGGTAGCGTGCGGCGTCGTTTTCGTTGTCTTCACGCTGCATATACGGCGGAAGGGGGATATGCCCGATACGGTCGATGACCGGCAGGACCTCTTCAAACCGCAATGTTTTGCCGTTTTGGCTGAAGGTGACGTCGCGGCTTCCGTCATCATGGAGTGCGGCCACCTCCGCTTCGAGTGCTTCGTCAAAGTATAAGACGCTACCCGGTTTGACTTTGCCGCGGATGTAGCCGTTGACACGGTAGGCATCAAGCGGCCTGTTGATAAGCAGTTCTACTTTTCCGCCGCTCGCTTTTTTTCCGTAGAGACGCGCTTTGATGACCTTAGTATCGTTGAAAATCATCGCGCAGCCTGCAGGAAGGTAGTGCTCGATCTCGCTGAAGCGGGTGTGGGTGATGCTTTGCGTCTCTCTGTCGTAGACGAGAAGACGCGCCGAGTCTCTGGGTTCGGCTGCCTCCGTGGCGATAAGCTCCTGGGGGAGATGAAAGTCGTAACTACTGGTTTTGAGGGGGTTGTTCACTCTTGTCACTTTCAGCAGGCACGCTCGCTTCAGGCGTTTCTTCCTCTTCCTCCTCCTCATCTTTAGGGGCAGGGTTGACTGCCTTGACGATGAGAATCGAGAAGCCATACAGGATGATAAGCGGTCCGGCCATCAGCAGCTGAGTCAATACATCCGGCGGTGTAAGAAGCGCGGCCGCGATAAAGATGATGACGATGGCGTATTTGAAGAAACCGGCCATCTGTTTGTCGTCTACGAGTCCAAGCAGTGCGAGGAAGTAGGCAAATACCGGCAGCTCGAAAGCGATACCGAAGCCGAACATGATCTTCGAGAAGAAGCCTACGTAATCTTCGATATTGATGAGCGGCGTAAAGGTAAAGCTACCGAAGGTGATGAGAAAGTCAAACCCGAACGGCGTGACGATGTAGTACGCGAAGGCAGCTCCGACAAGGAACATTGTCGTACCGCCGACGATGAACGGGATGATCATCTTCTTTTCGTTGGCATACAGCCCCGGTGCGATAAAGAGCCAGAATTGCGCAAGGATGATAGGAAGCGCCATGATGATAGCCGCGAAAAAGGAGACTTTCAGCGCGACGAAGAAGGCCCCGCCGACCTGGTTCGTCGTGACCATACCCTGCGCGGCGTTGACGGACTTTTTACCCACTTCCGCGAGGGCGACGTTTAGCGGCTCGATCATCCAGTTCAAGATCGGTTCATGAAAGAAGAAGGCGACAAAAAACATCACGATAAGGCTGAGTGTCGAAATAGCCAGACGTTTACGGAGTTCTATGAGATGGGGACGCAGGTCATCAAACATTAACTATTCTCTTCTGTAGGTTTTGAAGGTTTTACTCTTTTTTCAAAAGTGACGGTCTCGGGTTGTGCCGGAGGAGCCGGAGCGGCTTTCGGTGCTTCGACCTTCACCTCTTTTTTCACATCGTTGATCTCGGAGGCGATCTCATCGATACTGCTCAGGCGTTCAAGTTCGCTGCTCGCTTCGGTGAGCTCTTTTTTATAGTTGAGCGCACCTTCGCGCATTTCGCTTATATGCAGCTCTTCATCAAGGCTCGCTTTGGCCGATGAGACGGTGCGTTTGACATTACGAAAGAATTTTGCGATCTCGACCATCGTCTCGGGCAGTTTATCCGGCCCGAGGAACAAGATGGCGATAACTCCGATAATGAGTATTTCGGCGAAGCCCATACCAAACATATGCATACCTGTTACGTAGTAAATTAGTAAGAATATTATCAAAATTATCATTAAAACTGCTGAAGCGGCCAGCATTAAGCCCGCTTGGGGGCTTTTGCGTACCTTGACAAAGATGCAGGTTTTGCATCAGTCTGAAGTTTTGATGGAAAAACCGGATAGCCGGTTAATATCTGCGAACACATTATGAGAGTGCTTATTTTAACACACAAACCACTTCCCTATAACCTTCGGTAAACCAGCTCCAGATCACGGTTTAGCTGCTGCATATCCAGCTCTCTGAGTGGGGCGGAGAGCTCTGCGAACGTTGCAGGGTCGTCGATGTAGTGTTGAAGATAGTAGGTGCCCCGGTATCCTTTATGCAGCAGGTCGTCCATGATCGCATTAATGTCATGCTCATCGAGCAGGCCGGTGTGTACGGTGGTGCGTACTTCCAGGGGGATCGGACTGTTGATGAGGTAGTCAAGCGTTTTCTCGAAATGTT
>JBFEWT010000006.1:0-35307 GCA_041546225.1 Sulfurimonadaceae bacterium | reverse complement strand
ATTTCGATCTCCGTCGCAGCGCCAACCTTGATGATGGCAACGCCGCCCACCAGCTTAGCCAGACGCTCCTGAAGTTTTTCGCGGTCGTAGTCTGATGTCGTCGCTTCGATCTGCGTCTTGATCTCTTTGACGCGTGACTCTACCATCGCCTTATCGCCGGCACCGTTAACGATAGTGGTGTTGTCTTTGTCGATGACGACACGTGCCGCCTGACCGAGGTCTTGAATGTTTGTCGACTCGAGTGTGCGGCCGATCTCTTCAGAGATGACCTGCCCGCCTGTAAGGATAGCGATATCCTGAAGCATCGCTTTGCGGCGGTCGCCGAAGCCCGGTGCTTTGACCGCGGAGATGTTCAGTACGCCGCGCAGTTTGTTGACGACCAGTGTCGCCAGTGCTTCACCTTCAACGTCTTCAGCGATGATGAGCAGCGGACGGTTTGTCTTTTGGACCTGCTCAAGTACCGGGAGAAGGTCTTTGAGGTTGCTGATCTTCTGGTCAAACAGCAGGATGAACGGGTTCTCGATCTCTGCGATCATCTTTTCGGTGTTGGTGATGAAATACGGGCTGAGGTAGCCGCGGTCGAACTGCATACCCTCTACCACATCAAGCTCGTCGTTGATACCTTTTGCCTCTTCAACGGTCATGACACCGTCGCGGCCGACTTTTTCCATCGCTTCGGCGATCATGTCACCGATCTGCGTGTCGGAGTTTGCAGAGATGCTTGCGACCTGCGCGATCTCTTTTTTGTCGCCGATGATCTTTGATGAAGCTTTCAGGTTCTCCAAAATAGCGTCCATCGCTTTGTCCATACCGCGTTTGACTTCGATAGGGTTTGCGCCCGCCGTGATGTTGCGAAGGCCCTCTTGGAAGATAGCGTTGGCAAGGACAGTCGCTGTCGTCGTACCGTCACCCGCTTCATCAGCCGTGTTGGAAGAGACTTCCTTGACCAGCTGTGCACCCATGTTTTCAAGCGGGTCTTTCAGCTCGACTTCTTTAGCGACGGAGACACCGTCTTTAGTAATTGCAGGGCCGCCGTAGCTGCGCTGAATGAGTACGTTGCGACCGCGCGGTCCCATAGTGACCTTGACGGCGTCTGTCAGTTTCTGAACACCTGTTGCGAGTGCGTTGCGTGCTTCGTCTGAAAAATGGATCTCTTTTGCCATAATAATATATCCTCTCTATAGTGTTGTAGTTATTTAATGATGCCCAGAAGGTCGTCAGTCTCGATGACGAGGTACTTCGCCCCGTCAAGTGTCAGTTCGCTGCCGGCGTATTTGCCGAATACAACGGTGTCGCCTGAGGCAACATTCTCTACTTCGCTGCTTACCGCAACAACTTTGCCCTGTGAAGGTTTCTCTTTGGCGTTGTCGGGGATGATAATGCCAGAAGCTGTCGTTGTAGCTTCTTCTATGCGTTCGACAAGAACACGTTTACCGAGTGGTTGAAAGTTCATAGTGCTTCCTTTATATATGGTGTTATGAAGTTTTAATGGCGCGATTCTACTAGAGTTTTGGCAAATTGTCAATACATTGAGTCATTTGGACTAAGGGTTTCTAAGTGAAAAAATTCAAGTAGCTCAAAAGCGTTTCTCGCTGGCCTGAAAAGCCCTGTTTTCCGATGTGAAGTGTATTTTTTTTGATATTTTTGTCTATCTTAGAAAAATAAAAGCTTTATTGGTTATAATTTCGGTCTCTTAAAAATGTGTCAAGGTAGCTCAGCTGGTTAGAGCACTGGTCTCATAAGCCGGGGGTCGGGGGTTCAAGTCCCCCTCTTGACACCATATAAACCTTCAAATAATCTCAACAAAACAAACACATCATCTGAAACTTTACATTCAAACCATAGCTATATAAGCACATTTTAGATGTTTGACATAGAGTAACAGCTATCATTAGCCAAACCATCGCGAAGGCACATTTTGAAAATAATCATACTCGATACCGAAACCACCGGAGTCCTTGAAGAGGACCGCATCTGCCAGCTCAGTTACCTGGTAGTCAATGAAAACGGTGAGATAGAAGAGGTGCACGACGACCTCTGTACGCCGCCGCTTCCTATCAAGTTCGAGTCAATGGTGATCCACCACATAACACCCGAGCAGATCGAGGGCAAGCCAAGCTGCGTCGAGACAAACGCTTTCGCGCGTCTGCACGAACTCAACACCCCTGAGAACCTCATGGTCATCCAAAATGCCGTCTTCGACCTCGACATGCTTGCAAAAGAGGGTTTTGTCTCCAATATGCAGCTCATCGACACCTTCCGTGTCATGCGCGCCAAGATCCCGCTGGATACGCCGCACGGTCTTCAGCATAAGCGCTACCAGTACGGCCTGTACAAAAAAGAGCAGGCGATCATCGACAGCCTCGGCATCGAGGTTCGTGCACATGACGCGCTGGGCGATGTCATCGTGCTTAAAAACCTCTTTGATCATCTGGCAAACGACTACAGTGTCGAAGAGATGGTGACACTCTGTTCCGAGCCGATAGTACTGGAGTACATGGTCTTCGGCAAGCACAAAGGCAAGCGCATCGAAGAGGTCGCACTCAATGACCGCCGCAGTATAGAGTACATGCTCAGCACGTTTGATCTCGACGAGGACATGAAACACTCGTTTGCGTACTGGATGGAAAAGACCCGCGGCGATGTTGTCGTGTCGCTTGGATTCGGCAAGTATAAAGGCAAAACGCCTGCACAGATAGGCGAGCTTGACAGGGGCTATCTGAAGTGGCTGTATGAGAAAGCGGAAAACATCTCCGATGAACTCAGAGAAGCGATCAAGGTCGCATATGAGGCTCAAAGCGCGGAGTAGCTCCGCAGCGCGTAAACGAAACGCCCGCACTATCTTTTATCAAAACTTCCCTATTGCATTTAATCTACCGCTCTCGATAGACTTTTTATCTGCTTTTTATTACAATAATATTATATGAATTTTTAATTTTGCGCAAGGCTGTCATGTATGAAAAAGTGTAATGAACTCTCGGCTCAACGTGTTGAACTGGATAAAAGCAGCTACTCGGTATTGATCGTAGAGGATTCGAGGTTTGTCAACAAGCTTTTATATGACACGCTGAGCGGATTCGGCTACAGCTGTCATCAGGCCTTTTCACTGGAAGATGCGCGGAAATTTCTTGACGCATCTTCGTACCAGCTTATTGTGCTTGACCTCCACCTGCCCGACGGTGAGGGGGAAGAACTTATCAGAAGCATGCGCAGTCTTACCGATACCAAGATCATCGTGCTCACTTCCGATGACGACAAGCAGCTGCGCGATCATCTTTACAACTACGGTATCCTGGATTATTTTAGAAAAGATGACCAGATAGCCCATACGATCTCGATGATAGACAGGCTGATCGAAACAAGCGAGAAGAACCGTTCGGAGTCTATCCTGGTTGTGGACGATTCGGGTATGGTACGCCGGCTGCTGCAGACGATACTTGAGCCGCGCAACTATATACTCCATATGGCCGACAGCGGTGAGAAAGGGCTGAAGATTCTGCAGGAGCAGGCCATTGACCTTGTATTGCTGGATATGGAACTGCCGGATATGCACGGTACGAAAGTGCTTAAAAAGATCAAAAGCAACCCGGAACTTATGGCGACGCCCGTGCTCGTACTCTCGGGCACGAACGACCCGAATATCATCAGCCAGGTGCTCAAAGGCGGCGCTTCGGATTTTATAAAAAAACCGTTTGTGACGGAAGAGCTCGCACTGAAAGTCGACCTCTGGACCGACTACCACCGCAATAATGTCAAAGTCGCCTGTCAGCAGCAGTTCCTGCAGGAGTATAAAGATGCCGTCGACCGCAGTGCCATCGTCTCCAAGACAGATGCCGATGGGAATATCACCTACGTTAATGACCGTTTCATAGAGATCTCGGGTTATACAAAAGAGGAAGTGATAGGAAAGTCGCACAGTATTATCCGTCATCCCGATATGGACGCGAAAGTGTTTGAAGAGATGTGGAAGACCATCCTTGGCAAAGAGTCCTGGGCCGGGATAGTTAAAAACAGGAAGAAAAACGGGGATTCCTATTATGTCGATACCGTCATCAGCCCCATCATGGACGTGGATGGGCGCATCGTCGAGTTTATCGGGATCCGTCATGACATTACCGAGATCGAGAAGATCCGGCGCCGTCTCAAAGAGGAGCTTAATATCTCCGAGCTCAACTTTGAAGAGGCACGTTACCTCTCCGAGCAGTACGAGGGAGCCATCGATGCAAGTACGATCCTTTCGCGCACCGACCTTGAGGGGAACTACATCTATGTGAACCAACAGTTCCTGGAGATAAGCGGTTATACGTCCGATGAACTCCTGGGCAAGCCGCATGAACTCACGGAACACCCGGATACTCCCGATGCCGTCCTTCTGGAGATGTGGGAGACGGTCCATGCGGGCAAAGTCTGGAAGGGCGCGCTTAAAAAGCGTTCAAAAGAGGGCGGCACGTTCCATGTCAACGCGGTGCTGCTGCCCATTAAAAGCGCTGTCGGAGAGATTATCGAGTACATGGCGATCTACCATGATATTACCGGTGTCGTACAGCTGCACGAGGAGCTTGAAGCGACGCAGAAAGAGGTCATCCACCGCATGGGTGAGGTAGGCGAGACGCGTTCGAAAGAGACCGGTTACCATGTCAAGCGTGTTGCGGAGTATTCGAAACTGCTGGCGTTGAAAGTAGGGTTGCCGCCTTCGGAAGCGGAGCTGCTCTATGCCGCCTCTCCGATGCATGACATCGGGAAAGTCGGTATCCCCGATGCTATCCTGCTCAAACCCGGACGACTGACGGAAGAGGAGTTTGATGTGATGAAGGGGCATTGCGAGATGGGATACAACATCCTTCGCAGTTCCGAGCGTGATATCCTTAAAGCGGCGGCTGTCGTGGCGCATGAGCATCATGAACGCTGGGACGGCAAGGGGTACCCCCGCGGACTGAGCGGCGAAGGGATACATATCTACGGACGCATCACGGCCATAGCCGACGTCTTCGACGCGTTGGGAAGCGAACGCGTCTACAAAGAGGCATGGGAACTGGAACGTATCCTGGGGCTTTTCAAAGAGGAACGCGGGAAGCAGTTTGACCCGGTGCTTGTAGACCTCTTTATAGAACACCTTGACGAGGTGCTGATGATCCGTGACAGTTATCAGGATGTATGACGTTTTGGCGTAGGCAGTCTCAAACGCGCTGGCATCATCTTATTTGTTAATCAGCGCATAGAGGTTCTTCTCTTCGAACTCTATCCTCGCTACGAGTGCCTGCAGGATCTGGTCGAGCGTATCTTTGAAGACACGGTCGAGTTTTGCGTTTGGCGAAGTGTACTTGACCAAAAAGTCAAAGAGGACGATCTTGACATCCCGAAATGAGTTGCGGAACTCTTTTATATGCGTCACCACCTGTTCATCTTCCTCTTTTGCATTGCGCATCAGTTTGAAAAATGTCTCATCTTCATCCATAAGATGCTCTAACGCCAGATCTTTCAGTTTCGATAGAAGTTTGTGCGCCTTTTTCATTTGCCGCGCCTCATAGGCAGCAATGATCGCTGTGGCATATTCGCCCAGTTTCTGGTGCTCTGTCTGCCACTTTTTTACTTTTTTAGAGTTGTATGTGATACCTTTGTTTTGTCTGAATAAAAATGAGAACATAGAAAACCTCCTATTCAATACAATTGTTTTTCATTTATTCTTATTTTAACTGCATGATATCATAAAATAGTTATTTTTCACAGAACAAACAGATTTTTTTTGAGTTTAGTTGACAGATATGCGGTGTTTATAGGGAAATACAGAGGTGAAATGAGGTGGAAAGCGAAGCTCTCGGAGGGTAATGCTATTCTTGAAAGCGCTCGAAAATTTCGCGGACTTCGGCTACATTATCGATAAAGAGCTGAGCGAGCAGGGGGTCGAAGTGCTCCCCTTTCTCCTTTTCTATCAATGCCATCGCATCCTCGAAACTCCATGCTTTTTTATAGGGGCGTTCTGAAGTCAGGGCATCGAAGACGTCGGCTATGGCCGTGATGCGTCCGTAGAGGTGTATCTCTTCGCCTTTGAGCCCTTTGGGATATCCCCGGCCGTTGTACTTTTCATGGTGGGTGGCCGCGATGATGGCACCGGCGGCAAGGTAGGGGTTCTCACTCTTATGCAGGATGTTATACCCGATGATGGCGTGCTCTTTCATCGTTTCGAACTCTTCGTCGGTCAGCTTGCCCGGTTTGAGCAAGATAGCGTCGTTTGTACCGACTTTCCCGATATCATGCAGGGGCGAGGAGTAGAAGATGATCTCCTGCTCGGGTTTGTCGAGTCCGTGTTTCTCTGCCAGCATTCGGGAGTAGTGCGCCACCCGGGCAATATGGCTTGCCGTTTCAGGGTCTTTGTATTCCGCCGTATTTGACAGGACTTCAAGGGCTTCATGCTCGCGCTGGATGAGTTTGGCAGTGGCCAGTTCCACCTCTTCCTGCAGGCGCTTGTTGAAGTCGGCAAGGATGTGCTGGGATGAGCGTATTTTGGCAAGGTTTCGCAGCCGTACCTGGAACTCGCTGGGATTGAAGGGTTTGCTTAAAAAGTCGGTGGCCCCGGCTTCAAGCGCTTCGATCTTAAGCTCTTCGTTGTCGTTGACAGCGGTGATCATGACCATAAGAAGGTCGCTGTTTACCGCATGACATGATTTCATCAGCTCGATACCGTTCATCTGTGGCATCATGTAGTCTACAAGCAGGATATCAACAGGATGCGTTTCGATATAGCTCAGAGCCTTTTGCGGCTTTTCAAAACTGGTCACTTCAAACCCGATGAGTGATGCAAGCTCTTCTATGAGAAGAAGATTAAAGGGTTCGTCATCAACTGATACGATGTGGATGGATTCACGCATAACACTCACCTCTTTTAAAGTTCCGGGTCAATTTCGATTATAACATTTTTATCAAAAGATGCTCTGTTCCTACTCGATCAAGTCGGCTACATCTTCGAGTGTAAGACCATATTTGGTCAATAAAATCTCACTTGCCGCAGCTTGGCCGCTCTCTATGCTCAGGGCAATGGCGTAGAGGCGTCCAAGTTCTCCGGTATGCGAGACAAGGGCTTCTTTGACCCTGTCGCTTATTTCGAAATTTTCCAGGGCCGTTGCCAGCGGAATATCGCATGTGCGTTCGATCAGTGACATATGGGCAAGAAAATGAACCTCTTCGCTGAGGGAGTCATAGTTGGGGTTGTTTGTCAGTTTTAAAATACGCTGCATGATCTGAATGCGTTTTTTTATTATTTTGGCATAAGGCGTCTGATCGTTTGCAACCGAGTTCCCGGACTTGGAATAGATGATCATCAGCAGCCACTGGATCAGTTTTTTCGGACCGATATCGCTAAGAACATCACGCAGTTTTGATGTTCCCTCGGTGTGTTTTGTATCGGTGGAACGGGAATATTGCAGCAGCTGCAGGGTGAGTTCGGGTTCATGTTGAAACTCGTTGGCAATATCATCGAGTGTCATATCGTGCTGGAGCATATTGAAGATCTTGATAACCCCCTGGTTTTTGGGTGCCATCCTCTCTTGCTCTATCAGTTCGGGTTTCGCAAAGATATGCCCCTGGAAACAGCTGAAGCCAAGCTCCCGGTAAAACTCGTAGACCTCGGGGATCTCGACTTTCTGTGCGATAAGTATGTACGATTCAAAAAGATGAATATGTTTTGCCAGCTCCTCGACATCGGTCTGTGTCGTGTCAAATTTGACGTAGCTGATGAACGGAAGGATAGGCGTGAAGTTCTTATAGTAGTCGCTGCTGGTCGATGCATTGTCCAGGGCGAACTGAAAGCCAAGGCGGTGAAGTTGGGCAATCGCCTCGGTCTCTTTTTGTGTGATGATGATCTCTTCGGAGAGCTCAAAGACAAAAGGCTTGCTGGGCAGGCTGTAGATGATGTCGGTCAGCAGGATGTTGGCACTGACGTTAATAAAGGCTTTCTTGTCGCCAACGGCATTGTACAGACCGATCTGGTTGAGAAGGTTTACCAGTACGGATGAGGTGGCTGAACGCCTGTCGGGTATCGTATTTTTCCCTTCTGCATCACGGTAAAAAAGCTCATAGGCGAATATTTCGCCCGTATGGTTGAATATCGGCTGTCTGGCGATAAAAAGTTTATTGGACACAAAAAACCTTCAAATGTCAAAATATTATCAAATCGAATAAGTATACATAAAATTCTGTTAGTTAATATTTAAGGAGAAACGCAAGCCCCTGTGATACACGTAATGGCAAGAAATATTCAGGCATCTGCAAACGAAAGGAGGTATAATTCAACACATTGCACGCACCCCTGATGATGAGGTGCATCAACCTCATATTGTGGAGAATTTTTACATGGCCGAACCCAAAACGATTTATCTGGCAGATTATGCGCCGGCACCTTTTGAGATCATTACCTGTGAGCTGAGCTTCGAGATCACCGAGCTCTCTACCCGGGTGACCAACACCATGCAGCTGCGCGCCCAAGCCGATGAGCCCTTGATGCTTAACGGCGAGAACCTCCGCCTCGAGTCGGTCCGCTGCGACGCGAAGGCGTTGGAGGAGGACGCCTACAGCGTTACCGACACCCACCTTATACTTGAGCGGCTCCCAAAAGAGTGTACGCTCGAGATCGTCACCCTTATTGAACCGCATCTCAATACGGCGCTCGAAGGACTTTATCAGTCAGGGGGCATCTTCTGCACGCAGAACGAACCCGAAGGATTTCGCCGCATCACCTATTTCCTTGACCGCCCTGACGTCATGAGTATCTTTACGACGACCATCATCGCCGATATGAACAGCTTCCCGATCCTGTTGAGCAACGGGAACCTTGTCGAACGTGTCGTGCTTGATGCTAACCGTCACAAAGTGGTCTGGCACGACCCCTTCCCCAAGCCGACCTATCTTTTCGCACTTGTCGCAGGATCGCTGGGACTGGTCTCGGACAGCTTTACGACGATGCACGGCCGCGAGATCGCGCTTAACATCTACTGCGACCCGGGCAACGAGAGCAAGTGCGACCACGCGATGACGTCGCTGAAGGCGTCGATGAAGTGGGACGAAGAGGTCTACGGCCGCGAATACGACCTCGATATCTACAACATCGTTGCCGTCGACAGTTTCAATATGGGCGCGATGGAGAACAAGGGGCTGAATATCTTCAACTCGCACTATGTACTGGCTGACGAGACAACGGCGACGGATCAGAATTTCCTGGGGATCGAGAGCGTCATAGCCCATGAGTATTTCCATAACTGGACAGGTAACCGCATCACCTGCCGCGACTGGTTCCAGCTGACGCTCAAAGAGGGGCTGACCGTTTTCCGCGACCAGTGTTTCAGTGCAGATATGAACTCTCCCGTCGTCCAGCGCATCAGCGACGTCAAGGCCCTGCGCGAGCGTCAGTTCGCAGAAGATGCCGGCCCTACCGCCCACCCGATCAAACCTGATTCCTATATCGAGATCAACAACTTCTATACGGCGACCATCTATGAGAAGGGTGCAGAGATCATCCGCATGATCCATACCATGCTGGGTGCAGAGCGTTTTAGAAAAGGGATGGATCTCTATTTTGAAGCGTTTGACGGCAAGGCGGTCCGTACCGAAGACTTTCTCTGGGCGATGAGCAAAGGCGGGGGTATCGATCTGACGCACTTTGAACGCTGGTACCATCAGGAGCGTACGCCGGAGCTGCTGGTCGAAGAGTGTTACGACGAAGCGAACAGGACGTTCTCGGTGCAGCTGACCCAGCGTATCCCCAAAAGTATCGAGGGCAAAGAGCAGCTTCACTACTTCTACCCGCTGGGTATCGCCCTGCTGGATGAGCGCGGGAACGAGATGGCGCTGACACTGCAGAACAGCGATCAGCCGCTGCTGAGTAAAGGGATGCTTATCATTAAAGAGGAGCGTGAAACCTTTGTGTTCAGCGGCATCGATCACGCCCCGCGCCTTTCACTCAACCGTAACTTTACCGCTCCGATAAAAGTGCATCATGAAGATGCGGACCTCGCCTTCTTGATGATGCACGAGAGTGACGGTTTTAACCGTTATGAAGCGGCGCAGGAGTATGCCGTCGATACGATCCTCAAGACCATGCAGCATGGCGAAGTCGACACGGGGTACATCGAAGCGTATGGCCACCTGCTGCATGATGAGAGCATCGACACGCTCTTCAAAGCGCAGCTGCTGGAGATCCCTTCGCTCTCTGTGTTGATGCAGACGCAGAAGATCATCGATGTCGAGGCGATCTACCGGGCACGGCACAAGGTGAAAAACGCACTGGCCGAACATTATAAAGAGCATATGCTGCGCCTGTATGCATTGCTGCATGCACCGGATAACAGTGCCATCGATGCGCAGAGTATGGGTGAACGGGCATTGAAGAACACACTATTGGACTTTTTGGCCGGTGTCCGCGAAGCGCGCTTTGGCGAACTCTGCAGTGCGCAGTATTACGAAAGCGTGACGATGAGCGACCGTATCGTAGCGCTTGACCTGCTGGAAAACTACTACAGCGAAGCAGGCGAGAAGGCTCTGCGCCACTTCTATGCGCGTTACAGCAGTGACACGCTGGTAATGAACAAGTACTTCTCCATCCTTGCCGCATCTGAACGCGAAGGGACGCTTAAGCGCGTCGAAGCAGAGCTGGATGACCCGGTATTCGATATGAAAGTACCCAATCTGGTGCGTTCGCTCATCGGGGTATTCGCCCGCAACCATCTTCATTTCCATGCTTCAGACGGGGCTGGTTATACGTTTATCGCCGACAAGATCATCGAACTTGACGCGATCAACCCTTCCATCGCAGCGGGTCTGGCGGGGGCTTTCAAGCTCTATGCGAAGTTGGCGGAGGGGAACAGGATACTGATGGAAAAAGAGCTCACCCGAGTACTTGCCACAGAGAAGCTTTCAAAGAACGTGTATGAGATAGTTGAAAAAATTCTTGAGAATAAAAATTAATATATTTATAGAATTAAATAATAATTTAATTTTAAAAGGCTTATAATGCTCTCAAAGGTGATAACTTTTTGATAACTTTTGTTGCAATCAAACGATAAGTAAGCTTATAATGATTAGTGACAATTTGTACCATGCGGATCTGCTCCGCACACTTATATAAAGGATGTGGTATGGCAAGAGTTGTAGTTTTGGGAGGCGGCGTTTCCGGTCACACGGCAGCGACGTTTGCGCGTGATTGGCTCAGTAAAGAGCATGAAGTGGTGGTGGTGACCCCGAACTCGAAGTGGAACTGGATTCCTTCGAATATCTGGGTCGGCGTCGGTGAGATGAGCAAAGAGGAGGTCACCTTTGACCTTGCACCGGTGTATGAAAAAGCCGGCATCATCTACAAGCAGGCCAAAGCGGTCTCGTTAAACCCTGAAGGGAGTGCAGATTCCGATCAGCCTTTCGTCACGATCGAATATACCGGTCAGGACAAAGAGGGTACGAGCGAAGAGGTGACATACGATTACGTCATCAACGCGACGGGACCAAAACTCAACTTCGGTGCTACGGAAGGTCTTGGGCCTGACGCGGGCCATACAGTCTCTGTCTGTACGGCGGACCATGCGGTACATGCGGCTGAAGAGTTCGAGAAGTGTTTAGAGAAGATGCGCAACGGCGAACGCCAGAAATTCCTTATCGGTACGGGACACGGTATGTGTACCTGTCAGGGTGCGGCGTTCGAGTATGTTTTCAACATCGAACACGAGATCAACAAAGCCGGTCTGCGTGACCTTGCCGATATCCAGTGGATCTCCAACGAGTCGTTCCTCGGCGACTTCGGTATCGGCGGACTGCATATGAAACGCGGCGGCTACGCGGCGAGTTCACGTCTCTTCGCAGAGTCGCTTTATGCGGAGCGCGGCGTCAAGTGGACCATCGGTGCGCATGTGAGCAAGGTAGAAGCGGGCAAAGCGCACTACGAACTGCTTGACGGCACGACGGGAGAGCACGAGTTTGACTTCTCCATGCTTATCCCTCCGTTTGCCGGTGTGGGCCTTAAAGCCTACGGCAAAGACGGCAGCGACATTACCGATACGGTCTTTGCACCCAACGGCTTCATGAAAGTCGATGCGAACTACGCAGCGGGTGCGTATGAGAACTGGAAAGCGAGCGACTGGCCGCGTACGTATCAGAACCCGACCTACGCCAACATGTTTGCCTGCGGTATCGCTTTTGCACCGCCGCATCTCATCTCCAAACCGATGAGTTCGCCAAACGGCACGCCGATCAACCCTACACCGCCACGTACGGGTATGCCATCAGGCATCATCGGCAAAGCGGTCGCGCACAGCATCTGCGACCTGATCAACAAAGGCGAAGGCGCGCACCTGCACGAAGCTTCCATGGCAGAGATGGGCGCGGCGTGTGTCGCGAGTGCGGGTAAAGGCCTGCTCGACGGTACTGCCGCGGCATTGACCGTCTACCCGGTCGTACCGGATTTCGAGAAGTACCCGGGTCTTGGACGCGATCTTGATTATACCTTCGGCGAGATCGGTCTTGCCGGTCACTGGATCAAGCACATCCTGCACCATATGTTCATCCACAAAGCACAGCTCAAGCCGGGCTGGACACTGATTCCGGAATAAGGAGAGAGAATGAAAGAGATCGAAAAGAACATCAAACCGTATGAGCCGAGTTTTACCACGATGGTACCGACTGCATTTGTCAAAAGAATGCGTACAAACCTGCTGTGGCAGTTCATGCGTTTCATCGTCATCAATATCAAAATGCTTATCGTGGTTCGCAAGAGCCACTAATACTTTACAAGCGGGGCTCCCCCGCTTCCTCATTCAACTTTTTTTGAAGGCTTTCACGATGGTCAAAGAGCTGGTTACCTACCCCGACGAACGTATCAAAATAACCTCTGCCGATGTAAGGAAGTTCGATGAAGAACTCTTTACCTTGATAGAGAACATGAAAGATACGATGGACGCCAACGGACTCGACGCGCTCTCGGCTATCCAGATCGCGGTGCCGGCAACGGTGGTGCTTGTTCGCCATGACGGCGAACTGCTTGAACTCATCAACCCGCGTATCATCGGTTCGGAAGGAACGGTGGAGTCTACGGAGACGACGGCTTATCTTCCGGGGATAACTGCGACGGTGACGCGCTATGACAAGATAAAACTGATCTACCAGGACCGCAGCGGTCTGCAGCACTCCATGGACGTTGACGGCAAACTCTCATCGCTTATCCAGCGCAAGATAGACTATACGTTTGGCGGGACTTTTGTCGACAAGCTGGACAAAAAAGGGCGCAAACGGGTAGAAAAAGAGGCGGAAGCGGCCTGGGGCGCGCGTGAAGCGGCAAGCTGTCCGACCCGTTCGAAGAGAGGCTATTTCACGCGCGTGATCCGTCTGCTTCTATGGACAGTGGGCCTGAGCCTCTTTGCCCCTCTTTTGACAGACGACATCAACATGCTTGAGAACGTCTATACGTTGGAAAAGGGTGCGTTGGGACTAAACAGTGTTCTGATCATCGGGTACTTTTTTTACGCACAGTACGAAGCGAGGCAATCGCGTTCATGCACCAGCTGCCAGACGGGCAATATTATCGGCACGGCGTTGATCGCTTTTGTGATGACACTGCTGCTCCTTGGCTTGAGTTTTCTGTTTGTAAACCCCGCCTGAGCTTTTCTTTCTGACGGATAGTATCGGCATTTAATCCCTGTTGGTGCGATTGTGTTATACTCCGTATTATCGCCTTTTACGGAGTAGTCAGTGACGCAGTTGCATCTTCCCCACCTACTTACTATTGTCAATCAGATCGAAACGGCACAGGCCCCTGTCATCACGGCCTGGATGGACGATGCGTCCGTGAGCGCAATTATGACAGCGCACGGGATTGAGCGGGATGCATTTGTCGCGATGTATGCCAATGATGCATTTGCTTACTATATGCGGGTGGTCAAAGGGGAGACGGAACTCGGAAAATGCCCGTTGATGGTCGAGCTGCTCAGTTTTCTCAAAGAGAAGAATGTCTCTGCAGAAGAGCTTTTCCTCTTCTGCAGCGGTTTCCGCAAAGCGATGCTGGATTTCACCTATGACGCAGGCCTCAACACCAAAGAACTTTTCCATGAGATCTCAGCGCTTTTCGATAGGAACTTCTCAGCGCTGCAGCGCCTCTACAGCGACTCCATCTATAATAAAGAGCAGGAGATCGTAAAGAATGTCAACTTTTTTAACGAATATAAAAAAGCGATGGATGCGAGCTCCATCCTCTCCTCCACCAATGGCGATGGTATTATCACCTACGTCAATGACAACTTTTGCCGCATCAGCGGTTATGCACGGCATGAACTGATCGGGAAAAAGCATAATCTTATCCGTCATCCCGATATGCCCGTGGAGTTTTTTACAGAGCTCTGGACGACGATCAAAGCGAAAAACATCTTTAAAGGGACAATAAAGAATGTCCGAAAAAACGGAGATACTTTCTACATCGATACGACGATTGTCCCCATTACCAACCCTTTTACGAAATCAACGGAGTATATGGCGATCAGCTACGAGGTGACGAAACTGATCAATGCGACGAAAAAAGCGATCGATGCCGGGATGGCAAAGGATTACTTCCTCTCCAATATGTCCCATGAGATCCGCACCCCGCTAAACGCGATTTTGGGGTTTGTCTCACTGCTGCAAGACGACGAGCAGACGACGCGACAGAAAAAATACCTCGACATCATCCATAACAGCGGCGAGAACCTTTTGAGTATCATCAACGATATCCTCGATTTCTCCAAGCTGCGCAGCGGGGAGTTTACCGTTGATACGCGGCCGTTCAACCTGCATGAAGAGCTGTCGCATACGCTGGAGCTGTTTGTTCCAGGGGCGAATGACAAGCAGATCACCATTGTCAGTTTTATCGATCCCAAGATACCTTACGAGCTTGTCTCGGATCCGTTGCGTATCAAGCAGATCATCTCAAACTTTTTAAGCAATGCCATCAAGTTCACGCCGCGAAAAGGGCTCATCAGCGTAGAGGCATCTTACAAGAACAAAAAGCTCTATATCAGTGTCAAAGATACGGGGATCGGCGTCAGCGAAGCGGATCAGGAGAAGATCTTTAATGCATTCTCCCAGGTCGGAGAGTCCAACAGGGTCTCCGGGGGGACGGGACTGGGGCTGTCTATCTGCAAACAGCTGGCTGAACATATGGGCGGATCGATCAGACTGGAGTCGCAGCTTGAAAAAGGGAGCGATTTTATCCTCACGCTCCCCGTGAAACCCAACGAGACCGGGGCGATGCACATGTTCGACCCGACACCGTTCCAGAAGCTTCGCATGGCGCTGCTCTCATGTTCCGAGGTGGAGATGGAAAAGCTGCAGACACTCAAGCGCTATTGGGGTGCTTTTAATATTGACGCGGTAACGGTGGATGCGCTGGATGAGGATGCGTATGATGTCCTCTTCTTTATCGATAAGGAAGTCGATGACGATATGCGCGATGCGATAAAAGTCCAGCCTCTGCCGTCTATCGCCATCATGGACGATATCGATGACAAGTATGAAGATGAGCCGAACATCACGCCGCTGTACTACCCGATCTACTGCTCGAAGCTCTACAACACGTTCCTTGAGGCGCTGCAGCTTACGCCAAAGAGCGATGAGAAGATCGTCGAGCCTTTCAGGCAGCGCTTCTTCAAAGGGCATGTGCTCATTGCCGAGGATAACAGTGCCAACCAGGAGTTGATAAAGACGATCCTGGACCGCTACGGGCTCAGTTACTACATGACATTCGATGGACAGGAAGCCCTCAGGACCTTCAAGCGGGCCAGTTTCGACCTTGTACTGATGGATGAACAGATGCCGGTGATGAACGGGCTTGATGCAACACGCGAGATGCTCGCTTATGAAGTCAAAAGGCGCCGTGCCCATACGCCTATCGTGGCACTGACGGCCAATGTCATCAAAGGGGCGAAAGAGCACGGGATGTCTGCGGGCTACGACGCATTCTTGGGAAAACCGATAGTGATGAAAGAGCTCGAACAGGTCTTTGAACGTTTCTTGGAAGAGGCAAAAGGGAAGAAGACGAAGCAGGTGGCAGCGGTAAAACCTGTCAAGGGTATCAGCGGCATCGATATTGCCAAACTCCAAAGCGAGTTGATGCTCGATGAGGAGCAGCTGCTGATGCTAATAAAGACATTTCTGAAAAAACTGGGGCAGCTGCTTCCGGAACTGAAAGAGGCCATAGAGGCGGAGAATATCGAAACCGTTGGGAGGCTGGCGCATTCGCTGAAGGGTTCCAGTGCCAACTTCAGGATCGAGTCGCTGCAGAAAATAGCCAAAGCGATGGAAGAGGCTGCCTATGCCAAAGACAAAGAATATGATTATTTGGGCAGTTATGAAGAGCTTTTGGAAGAGTCGGGGAAAATAGAGGTAGAGAGTTAGGCGAAGGGCATGCCCGCCGCCAGAAGATCGGGCATTACTCTTCGATGTAGTAGCCGATGCCCGATGCGTTTTTGATGATATCCGTCGGCAGTTTGTTGCGCAGACGCCAGATGAGGGTACGGACACTGTTCTCGGTCGCTCCGCTCTCCCATACATAGTTGATCGCCTGTTCAAAGTCAACGACCGTGCCAAGCTGTGCGACAAGCAGGCGCATAACGGCGTTCTCTTTTTTCGTCAACTTGATCTTCTTGCCTTCGTAGAAAGTCTCGCAGACGCTGATGTCGAGGTGGTAACCGTTGCCGAACGGGACAATAGGCTTGTCTGAGACCTTCTTGTTATAAAGCAGTTTTTCAAGGTTGAGCTTATCTGTTTTGAGGTCGCTGAAGTCGTCATCGCGTTTTTTCTCGCGCTCAAATTTGTAAATCGCCATCTGGATGGTCGCATTGAGGCTTTCAGGGTCAAACGGTTTGACGATATAGCCGTACGGTTCGGTCATCTTTGCCTGCTGGATTATGTCGTTGTCGGTATGCGCGGTAAGATAGATAAACGGCAGGTTGTGCTTTTCGCGGACATACTTCGCCAGCTCAATACCGTCATCCGTCGATTGAAGACTGATATCGATCAGGATGATATCGGGCTCATAGATCTTGATCTTGTTGCGGGCCTGAATGGAGTTGTCTGCAGTCGATACAACCGTATAGTCATGTTTTTCCAGTGACATCTTAAGGTTCATCGCTGTAACTTCGTCATCTTCTACAATTAGAATTTTAATTTTGTCCATAAATCGGTAATCCCTTCGAGTGAAAATATGTACTAAACCGCACGAAACGGGCATATTTTCTAGTTTGTGATAAATAAAGTGAGAACATTATAGAACAAAATAGTTAATTAGTATATAAAAGTGGTCAAAAATGGAGTTTTTTATCACATTTTCTCAGAAGTTATAGAGTTTTAGTCCCCTTTCAACGACTCTTTGCCATAATCGCGCACGAATTGTTCATTATAATAAAGGTAAGTCAGAATGTTGGATTTTGCAAAATTTACAAAGTATTCCAAGCCCGGTCCCCGCTACACCAGTTACCCGACAGCATTGGAGTTCAGTGACGCTTACGAGTATGATACCTATCTGAGTAAGTTGCAAAATCAAGACAGCAGCCGTCCGCTCTCGCTCTATTTTCACCTGCCGTTTTGCCGTAACGCCTGTTATTTCTGCGGCTGTAATGTCGTCTTTACCTCCAAAGAGGACAAAAAAGTCCGTTACATCGACTATCTCAAACGCGAGATGAAGATTTTGAGCCGCTACCTCGATACATCGCGCGAGGTGATGCAGCTGCACTTCGGCGGCGGTACGCCGACGTTTTTCAGTGCCGAGCAGTTAAAAGAGATCATCGATGCGATCAAAGAGACGTTCCCCAACTTCGCGAGCGACGCCGAAGTGAGCTGCGAGATCGACCCGCGCCACATCGACGAAGCGCAGATGAAGGTGATGAGCGACGCAGGCTTTAACCGTGTCAGCTTCGGTATCCAGGACTTCGATGAGAAGGTACAGGTCGCCGTCCACCGCGTACAGCCTTACGATATAACGAAAAAAGCGATGGACCTTGCGCGCAAATACAATATGATCAGTGTCAACGTCGACCTGATCTACGGACTGCCGTACCAGTCGCTCGAGACCTTCAAGAAGACCCTTGAGCTTTCCGTCAGCCTCGACCCGGACCGTTTTGCCGTCTTCAACTACGCCCACGTGCCGTGGCTGAAAAAGACGATGCGCAAGATCGACGAGACGACCCTGCCGACACCGGCGGAAAAGCTGAACATCATGCAGTACACCATCGACTTCCTAGAGGGTAAAGGGTACAAGATGATCGGTATGGACCACTTCGCCAAACCCGAAGACGAGCTCTTTAAAGCCATCGAGAAGGGCGAGCTGCACCGCAACTTCCAGGGCTATACGACCAAGGGCGGTGCGGACCTCGTCGGCGTCGGCCTTACCTCTATCGGCGAAGGTGTGGATTACTACGCGCAGAACTTCAAAGACATGCCGTCATACGAAGCGGCCATCGATGCGGACAGACTGCCGTTCGAGCGCGGTGTCGTACATACGGAAGACGACCTGATCCGCCAGTATGTGATCATGGAGCTGATGAGTAACTTCAAACTCGATATCAAACGTTTCGAAGCAGCGTTCAATGTCAACTTTAAAGAGTACTTCGGTGATGCCATCGAAGCGCTCAAGCCGTTTGTCGATGAGGAGCTTCTCTCTATCAGTGATGAGAAGATCGAGTGTTCCCAGACGGGAACACTGCTTATCCGTAATATCTGTATGCCGTTCGATGCCTATATGAAAAAACATGCAGCCAGTAAGAAAACATTTTCAAAAACGGTATAGGGTGCCTTAATGTCCAAGAGTCCAGAAGAGATTTTTAATTTCAGCGAGACGGCTGATGCCTGTGTCAAATGCGGTAAGTGTATCCCCGTCTGTACGATCCACAATGTCAATGCGGATGAGGTCACGTCGCCGCGCGGTTTTATCGACCTGCTGGGGGCGTATCAGAAGGGGCGTCTGGAGCTGGACAAGAATGCCAAAGATATCTTTGAGAGCTGTTTTCTCTGTACCAACTGTGTCGATGTCTGTCCGAAGTCCCTGCCGACGGATATGGTGATAGAGCAGGTCCGTTCCGACATCGCCGACAAGTTCGGTATCGCCTGGTTTAAAAAACTCTTTTTCTACCTGCTTCGCCACCGCACGACGATGGACGTTCTTTTCAAACTCGGGTATGTCTTCCAGACGTGCGGATTCAAGATCCGCAAAGAGATCGATTCGATGGAACCGCGTTTCAGTATGCCCATCATCAAAAAAGACCGCCTGCTTCCGGCCATGGGGAAAACGTCATTTCTCAACGCGAACAAGCAGGAGCTTATAGACAACGGCGGCAAACGCCGCGTAGCGGTATTTATCGGCTGTCTCGCCAACTATAACTATACGACGATCGGCGAGGGACTGCTCGATATTTTGAAACATCTCGAGATCGACGCATTTATTCCCAAGGCCCAAAAGTGCTGCGGAGCGCCGGCATACTTTACCGGTGATTTTGATACGGTTGATCATCTGGCGAAAAAGAATATCGCGTATTTCGAGACGTTCATCGACGAGGTCGAGGCTATCATCATCCCCGAATCGACCTGTTCGGCAATGATCCGCGTCGACTATGAGCACTTCTTCCATGATCAGCCCGAATGGAAAGCGCGTGCGATCAAATTGAAAGCCAAGATATTCATGGCGACAGAGTGGCTGCAGCACCATACCCACCTGGAGCATCTTCTGGCATCCAAAGGGGAACAGAAAGCTCTTGTCACCTATCATGACCCGTGCCACGCACGTAAAATGCAGGGTGTCTATAAAGAGCCGCGAAACCTGATCGCGCAGAACTACACCATTACCGAGATGCAGGACCCTAACCGCTGCTGCGGCTTTGGCGGTGTGACGATGCAGACGGAGAAGTTCCACTTCGCACAGGCTGCCGGAAAGCCCAAAGCGCACATGATCGAAAAGACGGGTGCGGATATCGTTGCAGCGGAGTGCTCGGCATGCCGAATGCAGCTGAACAATGCTATGTTCGAAGCCGATGTCGAGACCGTGTTTAAAAACCCGATCGAACTGATAGCAGAAGCGTTAAACGGGAAAAACCAGGACTGATCACAGTACCGGGCTTTCTCCCAGCTCTTCCCAAAGGGTATTGATCTCCTGGAGATTCTCAAAAAAGATGTCGACCAGTTTCGGTTCGAAATGCTTTCCTCTTTGCTCCCTGATAAAACTCAGGGTCTCTTCGCAACTCCACGCTTTTTTATAGACCCGGTCCGATCGCAGCGCATCAAAGACATCCGCGAGTGCCGTTATCCGCCCGTAGATATGTATCTCTTCGCCCGCAAGCGCACGGGGGTAGCCGCTGCCGTCCCACTTCTCGTGGTGCTCATGCGAAATCGTCGCAGCCGCCTGCAGCAGGGGGCGCTGGGAGACTCTGAAGATCTCGTAGCCGTAGGTGGTATGCTTCTGCATCTTTATCCACTCACTGCTGTCGAGTGCACCGGGTTTAAGCAGGATCGAGTCGGGAATAGCGACTTTTCCGATGTCATGCATGGGTGAAGCCGAACGCAGCAGCTGTGCTTCCTGCTCAGGGAGTCCATAGCTCTTGGCAAGGAGATAGGAGAGTTCGGCAACGCGTTTGACATGTGCACCCGTCTCTTTTGAACGGGTCTCACCCAGTTCGCCGAGGGTATAGAGGACTTCGCTCTGGGTCTGGGCAAGCTCATCTTTGAGTGCGAAGATCTCCGTCACGTCATGGCGGCTGCTGATATATTCGACGATCTCCCCGTTTGTATCGAGAATAGGCATGACCATCGCATCCACGGAGTAGATAGTGCCGTTTTTACGTTTATTGCGCAAAATGCCGTTCCAGCTTCTTTTCGCTTTGATGGTATCCCACATCTCTTTGTAAAATGATTTCGGCATGCATTCGCAGCGGACGATGTTGTGGGGCTGTCCTATCAGCTCTGCACGGCTGTACCCGGTGATCTCGCAGAACTTGTCGTTGACGTAGGTGATGAAGCCCTTGGTATCGGTTTTGGAGACGATGCTGTTCTTGTCGACGACCTCTTTATACTGCTCGAGCAGGGCAAGCTGCTCGTTCAGCTCGGACTTGAGGGCATTTTTTGCATGATAGAGTTCAAGGTGGGTCTTTACGCGGTTTTTCAGCTCATTGGCTATAAAAGGCTTGGAGAGGTAATCCGAGCCCCCCGCCTGGAAGCCGAGATCAATACTTTTTGCGTCACTGTTCGCACTGAGAAAGATGATAGGGATCTCGGATGTTTTAGGGTTCTCCTGCACCCTCCTGGCCACTTCATAGCCGTCCATCTCCGGCATCATGATGTCCAGAAGGACCAGGTGCACCTCTTTCTCTTCAAGGATCTGCAGGGCATCGGAACCGTTCGTTGCGTAGAGGACTGAGTACTCCGGTTCGCTTTTCAGGACATTAGCAGCGAGTTGGATGTTTTTTGGCGTATCATCGACAATCAATATCTTTGATTGCATCCCCTACCTTTTTCATGACATTAGGGATATTATACACTATAGAATGTATAATGGAATCCATAGATTTGATAATAATATAATTTTTTAGCAAAAGGTGGTGAAACGTGCTGAACAAGATGGTCGATTCGTATGTCAGGTTATATAAAAAAGAGGGCATCCCGGAACTGGAAAAAGATTATGCGAAAGCTGACCGTTTCATGCTGCTGCTTATCGGCCTGCATTGGCTGTTGGCAACGACACTGAGCGCTGTTTTTTACGACACCTACCTGCTGGGGCTTGTGGGGGGAGGTCTGCTGTTCGCGCTCTCACTGCTTGCCTACCGTCTGAACGGGCGGACGCCTTTTTTTCGTATATTTGCCGCCGTTGCATTGATGAGCTTTCCCATCATCTTCATCCAGCAGCATTTTGGCCGTATAGAGATGCATTTTCACGTCTTTGTCATCCTCTCGTTCCTGACCATCTACAAAGATGTCAGGCCTCTCACCGCTGCAACGCTGTTTACCATCATACATCACCTGCTTTTCAACCAGCTGCAGAGTATTGATTACCAGCTTTTCGGCACACCGATCATCGTTTTCAACTACGGATGCGGCATCGACATCGTCTTGCTGCATGCTTTTTTCGTCTTCTTCGAATGGATCGTACTGATGCGGGTCATCTTTTCGAATAAACGCAGTTTTCTCGAACTGATCGCCTATAAGAACAGGGCAGAGAACCTGAATGTCCATCTTGAAGAGATCGTTGAAGAACGTACCTCGGAGCTGGAGGTCGCCAAAGAGCGGGCAGAGTCGGCAAACAGGATGAAGTCGGAGTTTTTGGCCAATATGAGCCACGAGATCCGCACGCCGATGAACGCGGTGCTCGGCTTTACCGAACTGCTCGATGAAAATATCAAAGAGCCGATGAACCGCAGCTATATGAACTCGATCAAAGGCGGGACCAAAACGCTTATGACGATCATCAATGATATTCTGGACCTTTCCAAGATCGAAGCGGGCAAACTTCATATAGAGTACCACCCTGTCAACATCCATAGCCTGATGCGTGAAATCGAAGATATCTTTACCCAGAAGATGAGTAAAAAAGAGCTTGATTTCAGCATGGATATTGATGACGATGTTCCCCATGCGCTGATGCTGGATGAGGTACGGATCCGACAGATCATCTTCAACCTGATCAACAATGCCGTCAAGTTTACGCACAGCGGCGGTATCCGTATTGCAGTCCATGCGCAGGCACAGGCGCAAGACCACAGCAAATACACCCTGAGTATCGCCGTTGAAGATACCGGGATCGGCATCGCCGAGTCGCAAATGGAACGCGTCTTCGAATCGTTCGCCCAGCAAGACGGTCAGCGCACACGCGAATATGGCGGTACAGGATTGGGCTTGACGATCAGCAAGCGGCTTGCAAAGCTGATGCACGGCGACATTGAGCTGCAAAGCCGGGAGGGTGAAGGGAGTACCTTCTCTTTGGTGCTGCATGATGTCTCTGTCAGTGCCGGTACACCCGATGACATGGCATCGACGACCACCTATGATTATGCGTTCGAACCGGCAACCATTTTAGTGGTTGACGATATTGAACCTAATCGGCAGCTGGTCAGGGAGTATCTGAAAAAATTCCCGTTTACGATCATTATGGCGACAGACGGGGAGGATGCCGTGGCCAAAATGAACAGTGAGATCGATCTGGTGCTGATGGATATCAAGATGCCGCGTCTTGACGGTTACGGGGCAACCCGTAAAATCAGGCAGAACCCGGCGTTAGAGCATATCCCGATTATCACGTTGACGGCATCGGTCGCCGAGGCGGACGATGCGATCAAAGAGGCGAACTTTGACGGTTTTTTACAAAAACCGGTAGCGCGTATCCACCTTGTTGAAGAGCTGGCGCGTTTCTTGAAGCATACGGTGAGTGAAAACGTTCAGAGTCAGACGATCAGGAATAACGGAGTTGCACTCTCAGAGTTTGCCAGCGAGAATAGAGAAGCACTGAAAAAGGCGATTGACGATGAGATAATACCGCTGTACGACAAAAGCCATGACAGCGGTGATATGGAAGAAGTTAAAGCGTTTTGTCAGGCCTTGAAAGTACTTTCAGAGCAATTCAGTTGGGATGAGATAGGCACGTTTGCCAGGGAATTGTGTGATGCGGCAGAGAACTTTGACATTGAACGGATTGAAAAGCTTTACCGCCATTTTAACAGACTGGTCAAGTCATTACAGGAGTAGGGTGTGAAGAAGAAGTTACTGATAGTATGGAGCAGCGGCGATGCGGAAGTGGCCAAAAAAATGGTTTTGCTCTACTCCTCGGTCATTTTGCCGAGAGGTTACTGGGATGAAGCGCACCTGATGGTCTGGGGACCGTCGGCCAGACTGCTTGCAGAAGACGAGACGCTGCAGGCAATGCTCAAGAACGTACTCGATACGGGTGTCGAGGCATCGGTCTGTGTCGTCTGCAGCGATGACTACGGCGTAACGGACAAACTCGAAGCGCTGGGGGTCAAACCGATGCATACCGGCGAACTGCTGACAGAAGCGCTGCAGAGCGATTGGAAAGTTATTACGTTGTAGTGATACCAAAGGAGAGAGGCAGGTGGACACACTTTTCTGGATAGGTCTGTTACTGACGCTCGGCTATGCCGTCGGTATATTGAGTAATATGTTAAAACTTCCGAAAGTGACGGCCTATATCGTCTTGGGAATGCTTCTAAGCCCCTCTTTTACACACCTGCTGCCCGAATCCTTTCTTGAACAGAGTTCCTCCATTGTCTCGCTTTCTCTGGCGGTGATCGCTTTTATGATCGGCGGTTCGCTGAAAATGTCTGCGATAAAAAAGCTTGAAAAAAGTATATTCAGCGTGATGTTTTCCGCTTCGGAAGTTACGTTGGTCGTAACGACTGTCGGACTTTTTTTCCTGTTGCCATTTTTTAATCTTGGAGAACTGGTTGCACCTGCATGGGAGTATGAGTTGCTGATCGCGCTCTTTTTCGGTGCGATAGGTGCAGCGACGGCTCCTGCAGCCATCTTGGCAGTGATCCATCAATACCGTGCCCGGGGTGTTTTAACCTCCACACTGCTTGGAGTGGTCGCGATTGACGATGCCATCGCCATTATTAATTTTTCACTGGTGATGGCGGTCGCTTCGATACTGCTGGGTGATGAGGGCAACTGGCTCGGTACGATGCTGAGTCCGCTTGTCATGATCGTACTCTCGGCTATAGCGGGCGGAGTCACAGGATGGTTGTTTGCACGCTACAGTGAAAACGTTAACAGAGACGGCAGCCTGATCGTCTTGACATTCGGCTTGTTGCTGATGCTTTATGGCGCAGCGGAATACTTTGCGCTGGACAGCCTGCTGGTCTGTATGGCATTCGGGGCACTGTTTATTAACACCACGTCCAAAGCAGAACATATCTTCCGGATGATTCAGGAGCATTTCGAAGAGCTTATTTTTGTATTGTTCTTTCTTCTATCGGGGGCCAGCGCCGAGTTTGCGGTGCTTGGCGTCGTTTGGCCGATAGCACTGGCCTATGTGGTGTTGCGCCTTGGAGGGAAAATAGCCGGCAGCTGGGTCGGGGCGACCCTGGCAGATTCCGATCCGGTCGTAAAGCGCTATATCGGTCTGGCACAGATGCCCCAGGCGGGGGTCGCCATCGGTCTGGCCCTGCTGCTTTACCATACACCGGGTTATGAGACGATCGGGGAACTGGTGCTCAACGGTGTCATCGCAGCAACGGTCATTAACGAAATTATCGGTCCGATTGTCTTGAAAAAGCTGCTTTTCAAAGCCGGCGAAGCACAGGAGGAGAGATGAAAGATATTACGGTAGAAGCTTTTTTGCAAAGTTTTGAGAATCCTTTTCAGCCCGTTGTGGTAAACGAGGGTGCTACGATCATGGATGTCGTGAAAACGATGGTTGAACATAAAGAGGAGCGGGCTGTTTTTGTCGTCGATGATGATGGCCGGCTGCGTGGTGTCATATCCGCAGGGAGGCTTGCCCGTCACATCGTGCACGAAGAGGTCTCGCCGCATACGGGGTTCTTGCCATCGGCAAACATCCTGCACTATCTGACGGCGGAGCATGCCCGGGATATCATGGAGTGCAATGTTCTTTCATGCCGCATGGATGAGCTCCTCTCGACCGCGACCGGGAGGATGTTCGGTAAAACCATTTACAAGATGCTGCCGGTGGTGGACGAAGAGGGACAAATCCTCGGTCTGCTTAACGTGCTGGATATACTTGATTACGGTTTTGATTAGGCGCGTGAGAGTTTGGTTATACTGTCATAATTTTTTAGATGGAAACTAAATGGATTTTTGGAATCATATATATGAGCATTTTGACCCCGTAGCGTTTCATATCTTTTCGCTGCCGGTTCACTGGTACGGGATGATGTATGTCCTCGCACTCATCAGTGCCCTCGTCGCAGCCAAATGGATCGTCTCCAAAGATGCCATCGATATTACCAGAGACCAGCTCGATGACTATTTCATCTGGGTTGAGATCGGGGTGATACTGGGTGCGAGGCTTGGCTATATCCTTTTTTATGACACGCATACGATGTACTATCTCACGAACCCGTGGCAGATATTCAACCCGTTCATGGATGGGGAGTTTGTAGGTATCCGCGGTATGAGCTACCACGGTGCGGTCATTGGCTGGTTTATCGCGTCGTTCCTCTTTTACAGACGTCACGGGATCCATTTCGGGCGTCTCATGGACATTGTGGCCATTGCGGTCCCGGTCGGGTATGTCTTTGGCCGTATAGGCAACTTCTTGAATCAGGAGCTCATAGGACGGGCTACGGAGATGCCGTGGGGAATCTATATCTACGACGCGCTGCGCCATCCCTCACAGCTTTATGAGGCAGTGCTTGAAGGCGTAGTCGTCTTTGTCGTCATCTACCTCTATCGCCGCCGCAAGCGCTTTGAAGGGGAGCTGATCCTGCTGTACGGGTTTATGTACGGCGCCATGCGTATTCTTGCGGAGTTCTGGCGTGAGCCGGATCCGCAGATCGGTTTTATCTGCTGCGGATGGCTGACGATGGGACAGGTACTGAGTTTGCTGATGATGATCGTCGCTGTTGCCGGCTGGTTCTACTTTGACCGCCGCTCAAGGAAAAAAGCGGCCCGATAAACACGACTGCTTACGACTCTTTGTCGGTTGTCTGCGGCATGAAGCGGTGCTGTTCGAGCAGTTTGAGCAGGGTCAGGAAAAAGGCCGTGATGGCCGGCCCCAAAATCATCCCCCAAAACCCGAATGTCGTCAATCCGGCGATAATGGCAAAGAAGATGATAAGCTCGTTCATCTTCGCTTCGGATTTGACGATACGCAGATTGATCTGTTTGATGATCAGCGGTTTTATAAACGTGTCGGCGATGATCGAGATGAGTATGATGGAGTACAGCGCGATGAAGATTGCATTGCCGGTATTGCCCAAAGAGAGCTCATACATCATAAACGGCAGCCACATCAGTACTCCCCCGATGACCGGAAGCAGTGACGCAAACCCGTACATAATACCGAACAGCAGTCCGTTGTAGCCCATAAAACCGACTGCGATGCCAAAAAGGGCGCCTTCGAACATCGCCGTGGTGATGATGGAGTAGAAGACAACGCTCATGACCGATGAGAGCTCAAACCCCAGAAGCGTCGTGTCCTGTGCGGGAAGCTGTATCACCTTTTTCAAAAAAGCGATGATGCTGTTCCCGTAGTAGAGCGCAAAAAAGTAGAAGATGATGATCAGAAGCGCGGTCTTGACGAACGAAGCGCTGTATTGTCCTATGGTCGCTGCCATGCCAAGGGCATTGGCAGCCAGTGCGCTGAGACTGATCTCCTGCAGCCACCCTTCAAGCTGTGGCTTGATAAACTCGAGTGAGGCCGGCGTGTTCGCTATCCATGTTTGAAGCTGGGCGTAAAGCTGTTCGAGAAAAAGCGGGTCAAGATTGTTCAGTTTGATCGTCATCGTCGTAAGAAAATAGCCCAGGGGTGCAACGAACAAGACTGCGAGCAAAAAGGTCGAGAGCAGTGCCGCCGCCAAAGTAGAGCGCGTCAGAAGTTCAAGGCGCCGCTGAATATTGACGGTTGAGATCGCCAGAAGCGAAGCGATCATAATACTCATCCAGTAAGGCTGGTAGAGTATGAAGATCCAGTAAAGGGCTGCGAGAAAAAGCAGTGCGAGAAAGTATTGCGGCTTCATTCGAAAAGGCTTGTGTGCTCTTCTGGCGGCTTGAACTTGAGTACTTCGTAGGTCTTGTGCGTAGCCACGCGACCCCTTGCGGTGCGTTCCAAAAAGCCGTTTGCAAGCAGATAGGGTTCGAGGACATCTTCGACCGTGCCTTCATCTTCGCTCAGTGCCGCGGCGATGGTGCTCAAGCCCATGGCCCGTCCTTTCGCATCACTGAGCAGTTTCAGCAGGCGCAGGTCCATCTCGTCAAAACCGTGGGAGTTTATGCCCAGTTCATCCAGTGCGTAACGTGTCCGCTCAAAATAGATCTCAAGTTCATCAGCCACATCGGCAAAGTCGCGTACGCGTCGCAGAAGCCTCAGGGCGATACGCGGTGTACCGCGGCTTCGCTTCGCGATCTCTGTAGCGGCTTGTTTATCGATGGGTTTATTGAGCTTGTTCGCAGCCTGAGCGATGATGCTGGCAAGTTCATCGGTGGTGTAGAACTGCATGCGAAAGCTCATCCCGAAGCGGTCTCGCAGAGGGTTTGAAAGCATCCCGGCGCGTGTCGTAGCACCGATGAGCGTAAAACGGGGAAGGTCGATCTTGACGGTCTGTGCCGCGGGCCCGCTGCCGATGATGATGTCCAGACGGAAGTCTTCCATCGAAGGGTACAGGATCTCTTCGACAGCAGGAGAGAGGCGGTGGATCTCGTCGATGAAAAGGATGTCACCCTCTTCGAGGTTGGTCAAGATGGCGGCGAGGTCACCGCTCTTCTCTATCATGGGTGCGGCGGTAACCTTGATGTTAGCATGCATTTCGTTGGCGATAATGAGGGCAAGTGTCGTCTTACCCAGTCCCGGAGGACCGTAGAACAACGTGTGGTCCAGGCACTCCTGGCGTTTTTTACTCGCTTCGATAAAGACGTTCAGGTTCTTTTTGATCTGTTCCTGGCCGATATAATCGCTCCACCCTTCCGGACGGAGGGTGGTTTCATTGCTTTCATCGGCGGTAAACTTCTCGATCTCGACTAAACGTTCCATTGAGGCTCTCTGCTTCTATTTGGTGTACAGTATAGGGAAATTTTACTTACGGTTCGCAAATGATGGCACTCTGCCATCATTCAGTATGTGTGCATGTCATCAGGAAACTGGCGTTTCTTGACTTCGTCGCTGTAGGTCTGTACGGCTTCTTTGACCAGTTCGGCACCGTTAAGATACTTCTTGACAAACTTGGGGGTGAACGCTTCGAATAGGCCAAGCATGTCGGAGAAGACAAGGACCTGCCCGTCGACATCTTTCCCCGCACCGATCCCGACGACGGGAATGGCGACGGCTTTGGCGACTTTGGCCGCGGCGTCGGCCTTTACTCCTTCGATGACCATACAGAAGGCACCTGCGGCTTCGACAGCTTTGGCATCGGCGATCAGTTTGGCTACCTGTGCCTCATCTTTGCCTTTGACCTTGTAGCCGCCTTCGGAACGTACCGCCTGCGGAAGCAGACCGATGTGCCCGCAGACCGCGATGCCGTTTTGCGTCAGGTGGCTGATAAGGTCAGCCTTGTCACTGCCGCCTTCGATCTTAATAGCATCTGCCGGAGTCTTCTGAAAAACTTTGACGGCATTACTCAGTGCCTGCTCTTTTGTAGTATAGGTCCCAAAGGGCATATCGCAGATAACAAAGCTGTTTGGTGCCCCGCTGCAGACGGCATTGGTATGGTATACCATTTGCTTTAGTGTGGCACTGAGCGTATCGGGTTTGCCGGCAAAACTCATGTTCAGACTGTCACCGACGAGTATAATGTCGGCAATAGGGTCGAACAACTTGGCAAAAAGTGCATCATATGCGGTGATCATCATCAGCGGTTCAGCGCCTTTGGCTTTTTGGATGCTCGTAACGGTCTGTTTTCTTGTCATGGGACAACCTGATAGTTAATTGAAGGAATATTAGCAAAAAACTGGTATAATTTACAACGATACAGGAGAACTATTCTATGGGTGTAAGACGGGATTTAGAAGAAAATTTTGATTTTGAGATAGTCGATGAATTTTTGGACCATTATGCGATGATGGTCGATGTGATGGAACCGCTCGTTCTCGATCTTGCGAAAACAGATCGCTATAACCGTACCCTTGAAGAGCTGTTCAGAATCTTTCACAATATCAAATCTGCATCCAATTTCCTGAAAATGGAGCCGATGATCCGTCTTTCGACACTGGTGGAAGACGCGCTTGACCAGATGCGAACCTACCCGGGTCCTGCAAATGAAAACGTTATTAACTGGCTGTTGGAGGTCAGTGACATGTTTTTACAGTGGCAGGAAGACCTGAAGGTTGACAGTGAACTGACAAAAGTTAATTTCTCCCTGCTGAAACTTCCCGATTTGGAGTCTTTTTGAAACACCTCGTTGCGTATATTACTTCAGGCTTTCCCGAAACATCCTTTACGACAGATCTTGCACTTGCTCTTGGTGAAAACGGCGTTGATACGCTTGAACTCGGCGTACCTTTCTCAGACCCGGTCGCCGATGGCCCCGTCATCGAGGCTGCGAACCACCTCGCCCTGCAAAACGGACTGAAGTTCTCGGATGTCCTGGAGATATCCAAAGCCGTAGCCCCGAAAGTCGACACCCTGCTGATGGGCTATTTCAACCCGTTTTACCAGTATGGGATGGAGAAACTGCTTATGGAGTGTTCGGGCTACGGGGTGAGCGGTTTGATTATTCCGGACCTTCCTTTTGAAGAGGCGCAGCACTATGCGCCGCAGTTTGAAAAAAACGGCATGGCGAACATCACGTTTGTCGCACCGACGGACCCGCCTGAGCGCATTCGACAGATAACGGCCGATGCGAAGAAGTTCATCTATCTTGTCGCCTACGCCGGGATTACAGGAACGGACCAGAAAGAGGAACTGCAGCCGCTTATCGACGCGATCAAGATGACGACGGATACGCCCGTGTATGTCGGTTTCGGTGTGAACGAGAAGACCGCAAAAGAGAAGGTCAAGGGTGCCGATGGTGTCATCGTCGGTTCCGCGTTCGTCAATATCCTTCTGAACGAAGAGCTGAACTACTCCCAGAAGATAGAGCACTGCTCGGCGCTCGCATCCAGACTCAAGTCGATCATCAACGAATAAGTCTTCCGCCCTTTATTAAGGTAGGGCCATCTTGATTAACCGTTGATAAATGAAAACCCGGTATAATTATATTACAACTATTTTGGGGCTGACTTGGCTTCGACGGGAGCAGGCCGCTTCTGGTTGCATGCCGGACTGAGCATCTCCGTTACACGGCTCAACTTGCTTAAACGCAAACAACACAAATTACCGCCCAGCTTACGCAGTAGCGTAAGTCTTTAACCCCTCCTTAGGAGGCGGGCTGCTTCACCTGAGGACTCTGGATAGTCAGGATTCGAAGTATCACCCTTATGCAGATATATTTTGCGTCTGTCTCAGCGTAAAATGAACTTTTGAGGCTCGTCCGTTCTAGCTTCGCAGGTTGTGTGAAGACGGATTAAACTAAACAGCCTTTCTAAGCATGTAGACGCCATTAGTAACCTGTTTTCGGACTCCGGTTCAATTCCGGACAGCTCCACCATATCTCCTTACTCTGTAAACCATCCAAACAAGACATCCATTACCATCTTCACGATTTTACCCCTAACTGTTCTTATGCTGTATCACTATAAAATGATATGCAGTATCGGACGTGATATTAGCATGATATTTATATGTTAGTATTTCAGAATGAAATACTGTGTTTTTTTACTATCATTTATCATATTTATCTCCCCCGCTTTGGCAAACGTCGTCAAAGAACGCCCGAAAAAGCCGTTGGAAGAGCTTTTGCCGCATGTCCAGCCGATCGAAGACATTGCCATTAGATTGGGTAACGGGCCGGTTAAAGTGCATATCTTTGTGGACCCTTTCTGTCCGCGTTCACGGGAATTTGTCACATTTGTCAGCAGCAGCAGCAAGATGCTGGCCCGCTACAGTTACTACTTTTATCTTTACCGTCTGCAGCGCTTTAAATCGCAGAACCTGATACATGCTATATACAATGCGCAGTCGCCACGTGTTACAATGCTGGAGATTATGGTCCGTGACAAGAAGTTTGATGAACCGATTGAGCCTGATGCTACAACACGTGAGAAAATAGCACGTGTCGCGGCTGCTGCAGAGAAGATCGATGTCTATAAACGTCCCTACTTGATTATGGTCAAACATAAGAAGCCTAAGAAGGGCAGAGGATAGTCATGCATTATAAAACTCCCGAAACCAGTCGCTATCTTGAGTTTGTCAAACGCTTCCGCGTCGGCATCATAACCTTTTATGCGCTGCTGGCAGTACTGCTTATCAGTACGCTGCACCCTGAATTCGTCACTTCGGATGAACAGTGCTGGCTTGAGGGTTCCAAAGAGTATAAAAAAACAGAAGCTAAAGCCTATGCGACAAACTATGTCGCCTATCTGCGTGTAGAGATAGAAGCCTTTGATGACAGTGTTAAGCAGCAGCTGCATACGCTGCAGCATGATCTCGAAGCACTTAAGGGTGTCGAGCAGGTAGACTCGATGTTTTCGTCCAGGTACATTTATGAGGATATGCAGAGCAAAGAGTCTTCTCTGGTCAAGGCTCTGCCCATAGAGTCTTTTGACGCGGTAGAGCTGAGAGCTTTTGTTATGAAGTACACTGCACCGTATCGCCACTTTGTCAGTGATGATTTTAAGCAGTTCCACTACTATATCTATTCTGATGAACCCGTGGATATCTCGTCGGTAAAAATACCGTTTGAATACCACTACTCTGAACCCGATTCGGATGTGTCACTGGGAACATACGGTCTCTATATACTGGCTATTGTCATCGCCATCATTCTCCTGTTCAGAATGATCTTCAATAACTTCCTTTCATCGATCATAGCGATGGTCATCATCGCATTGACCATAAGCATTACCTTCGCGGCGATGAACTTGGTGACCGGGATGGACCGCATCCATATCGCATTGAGCCTTATTGTCGTCAGTATCGCATTGGTGGATTATCTCTACTTCTATATGCGCTGGCATGTCTCATATTTAAACCACTCCGCCGAACATGCACTGGAAAAAATGCTCAACCGAAACCTTCTGCCGGCATTTTGGACCTCCGTCATCACACTCCTTGGGCTTGGCTCGCTGATTCTGGTGGATTCGCACATGGTGGTCACATTGAGTCTGAGTGTTATTTTCGCCTCTACCGTAACGTATCTTCTGAACCTTACACTGCTGCCGGCGCTATTGAGTTATTTTGATGTTCAAAAACCGGAGATCTGCATCGGAAAGTACTGCTTGCTGTGTGCGAACGGCGAGATCAATTTTAATCAGCTGCATCTGAAGCTGTTCATAGCGGCGACGATCGTTGTCACGGCGATCGGGGCCTATAAGATGCTCTTCAGCGCGGAAGAGCTCTTTTTGGAGCATGTGGACAACACCCTCATCACGGTCAACGTACCCTACGACGAGATCGATATTGAGCTGGTGAATAAACTTGACCGATTTGAACTGGAACTTAAAGCCGCCAATGCCGGGGTGCGTGATGTCAATTCCGTGGCGACACTGCTGCACCGTATCGATTCGGCCAACACGCAAAACGGAATGCTTGACGAGCAGAGACTGTGGCAGGCGCTCTTTTTCCTGGAGTTATACGATCTGGAATACGAGCTTTACGACGAAGAGGTGTTGAAAATCGCCATCCGTATCGAAAGTGCCAACCGGACCCAACTTATAAAATGGATCGAGCAATATGATGCGCTGCCGATCTTCTTTACCGATATCGACACACTTCTCAGCAGTGCAAAGATCGACAAGAAGATATTGCTCGGCCTCTCTTTGCTGATGGCGCTGGTGATCATCGGTGTGATGATGGGCTGGATCTTCCGAAGTAAAGAGATGGCCCTTACCGGTTTCATTGTCAATGCTGTTCCCATCGCCTGGTTCGGCCTCTTTATCGAGATACTTAATATCAGTTTGAGTATTGAGGTCCTTATCGCCATGATCATTACCGTAGCCCTGGCTTCAGATGCCACCATCCACTTTACCTATAAATATTTCCGCAATCGTTCCATTGGCCGTACGATCAAAGAGAGTCTCGAAGGGATGCTCTTCTATGGAGGTATCCCTGTCGCTATTGGATCGATGATCCTTGCAGTGGTATTCGCCATGCTGACGTTTACACAAGTCCCAAGTCTGCAGTTGATCGGAGGCTTCGGTGCCGTTTTGATACTTATATCACTCCTGACAGATATTTTCGTGCTGCCGGTACTGCTTATGCTTTTCGACCGTTTCGAGGGCAAACTCAAGCAGTAGCAAGCGCGCGTCTATGCGCGCACAAGGCTATGTCGCCGGCTGTTCCATCGTAAGAGGCTCTTTCGCAGTCTCTGAAACCTCCTGACATTTTCAGCTTATTCTGTTTAAGTGCTTACATTATAATAGGGATTTTCTCAAATCCTCTGACTTCTTTTCTTTTACTGGTATTCGCGGCATATATGCGTATACCGTTTTGCCATTTATATTCTTTTTGATACCATTGCTTTATCCGCAATTACTGTAATAGGTTGCTACATCTTTTGATAACAGACAATGGATAAAATATTTTAAGAGGCATTAATGGGATTTGAAACAATAGTAGAGCGTATCAGGACATTACCGCCACTGCCGGAATCGGTTCGGAAACTGGAAGAGCTTTTTTTGCATGGCGAACCGGACATGAAGGCGATCGTCTCGGTTATTGAAACAGACCCGGTATTGACAGCCGATATTTTGGCAAAAGTGAATGCTCCTATATATAGTTACAGCAAGCAGATCGTCTCAGTCATGCAGGCAGTCACACTGTTTGGCCTGGGAACCGTCCGGGGCATGGTCCTGCGCTCATCGATGGAGAAGAAGTTCGACATCGATATGTCACCGTATGGTATCAGCAGCGAAGAGCTCTCAAAGATCAGTTCCATGCAGAGTGCTTTGATGTTTCAGTGGTATATGGGGATCGATGTACAGAAAGCTCGTATCTTGGTACCGGTGGCATTCTTAATGGAGATGGGGAAGGTCGTGATCGCGAAGGAACTGATTGAAAGTTCCTACGGCGAGATTTTCCGTGATGAACTGAGCAGCAGTGATTCGATAGAGAGAGTCGAACGTGAGTTTACAGAGACAACGTCGGCAGGGGTAAGTGCGATGCTCTTCAAGCACTGGTTCTTTGACGAGACATTCATCGGTATCATGAAGTATGTAGATGCAGACGAGGAAGTGACGCCGGAGTATGCAGATATGGTTAATGCGATGAAAGTAATTCGCAAGGCGGTCAATATAAAAGAGCAGATGAGTGACAGAAGCATAGAAGAAGCGGCGCAACTGGTGGCAGAACTGGGGCATGAGAGCAAGCGGTTTACGAACGCCGCGAACCGGGTAAGAGATAAGTTCGTTTGAGCTTAAATCACTTACACTTATACCTTAAAAAAATGTAAATAAAATTCTTTCAAAGAATTTGCAATTTCTTTGAAAAACCTCTTGACATTGGTTTTGATTTCCCCTATAATTCCCGTCCACAAACGATGAGAGTCGCTGAGTTAGCGCCTTGAGAACGGAAGTTCGCAGAGTTTGAGATCATTGAAAACTAAGCAGGTT
>JBFEWT010000187.1:0-3090 GCA_041546225.1 Sulfurimonadaceae bacterium | reverse complement strand
TCCGACAAAGAGGTGAAACTCGGGGGCGAACCGTTCTTGTACGGGCAGGTGCTTGACCACGAGAATAAACCGCTTCGATGGGAGTGGCGGACGGGGCGTTACGCGGAGTATCTTCTTGAGAACAGCTACAGCTCAAAGAAGATAAAGACGAAAAAGGGAAACAGAAAAGTCTATTACGTCACTATCCCGATGCAAAAGAACGTCGGCTCAGTGCAGGTGCAGAAACTGCGCCCCTATGTCCTGGAGTACGCCAAACGGTATGATCTGAGTCCGGCACTGGTCTATGCGGTCATAGAGACCGAGAGCAGTTTCAACCCCTACGCGACCAGTCACATCCCCGCTTACGGCCTGATGCAGATCGTACCCAAAAGTGCAGGACGCGACGCATGGAAGTTTCTCAACAACCGTGACGGTATCCCCTCGAAAAACTATCTCTACCGCGAGAAGAACAATATCGAGATGGGATCGGCCTACCTGCATATCGTGAACACGCAGTATCTTAAAAAGATACGCAATCCGCGCGCACGCGAATACTGCACCATCGCCGCGTATAACACGGGCAGCGGCAACGTCTTTAAGACCTTCCACGCATCCGACCGTGACAAAGCGGCGCAGATCATCAACGGCTTATCACCTGATGAGGTCTATGAACGTTTGCGCAGTTCACTGCCCTACGACGAGACACGCCGTTACCTCAAAAAAGTGACGGATGCCAAGAAAAAGTATCGCAACATCTAGCACGTGCCAGTTAGATGTCGACCTTTTTATGCAGATAGGTTTCGACGTCGTAATAGATGGCACCCTCTTTGTCGAGGTAGGTCAGATCGCCGAGACTTAACCCCTTGAGCTCTTTTTTACCGAGTATGGCGAGCAGCTCTTTGACGCCGCTGATGAGGTTGTGATGGTAGCTGGCGATGTTTTCGGACTTTTCAAGGACATGAAAAGAGGCCCGTTTTCCGAGATTCTGTGTCGCAAGCCCGACGGGGCAGTCATGCCCTTCGGTACCCGAACAGACCCGCGCGCGAATACAGCCGGCACTGAGCATGAAGCCTCTGCCGATAGAGGCCATGTCGGCTCCGAGCGCGAGGGTGATGAGAACGTCGTCGGGGGTAAGGACCTTTCCGCTGGCGATGATCTTGACCTGATCGCGCAGCCCATGTTTTTTTAACAGGGTGTCGAGGATGAATATGGAGCTGTCCAGCGGAAGGCCGACAGACTCCATCATCGCCAGCGGAGCCGTAGCGCTTCCCCCTTCACCGCTGTCGACGGCAATATAATCGATAACGGGTCTCCCCTCCTGGGAATGCTGCTTAAGCGTCGTTATAAGTGCTTCGGCGTATCTTTTGTCAGAGATGACGATCTTGATCCCCACGGGTTTGCCCGAGAGCGTTTTCAGGGTTTTAATAAAACCCATAAAGCTCTCCATGTCGCTGCCATAGGGAAAACGGTTTGGACTGATGAGGTCGGCTCCCTCAACGACCCCCCGGTAAAATGCGATATCGCTGCTTACTTTGCTGCCGCTGAGTTTTCCTCCGGTCTGCTTCGCCCCCTGCGCGAGCTTGATTTCGGTCATGCGGCAAAAACGCATGACCTTTTTATAGCGTTCCGGATCAAATTGCCCCTGTGCGTCGCGCACGCCGTAAAGCCCAGAGCCTATCTGCAAGATAATATCGGGCATATCCTCAGGCACCTCTTCGGGGAACTCTTCGAGCGGGGCGTCCCAGTCCGGACGGAAAAAGATGAGCTTTTCACGGTCAAGTATATAGCGGTAGCGTTCCTCTTTGGTAAGAAGAAGTCTCCTGTAGAGATTGACGGCATAAAAAGGAGTGAGTGTCTTGGCGGCAAGCCGGTAGAGGCTGCGCTGCCAGCTGCATCCCTCCCGAATGCTGAGGTAGCCGTGCCGGTCGGGAACAGTGTGCGACTCAAAATGGTTTGGCGTCAGCCCCCCTTCGCCTGTATTGATGGGAAAGCCTTCTTTGTAGGAGGCACGGGAGTAGGCTCTTGTCGCTTCGGGGCTGAGGGCACCGTCACTCATAGCCGAGCGCAATATGACGGAACGGGAAGTATAGGGGTGCTCAAGCTGTTCGCCGAACGTGACCGAAATATCGTCACTGATTTCATCGATATTGAGGGCAAAGTTCGCATGCTTAAGGATATATTTCCCATTGTCTTCTTTTGAGCCCAATGCGAACGAGATAAAGTTCTTCGTGTTCTTGGCCGCCTTGTAGACCCAGTCTATCTTGTCCCGGGTACCGAAACCGTCCTCTGAACCGAAGTACTGGCGCATCGGCTCGCGCAAGGCTTCGCAGAGGTAGCGTGCCCGTCCCAGAAGCGGATAGTTCTCCAGCAGGGTGCTGCGGTGCTGCAAGAAACGGTCATAGATGAGTTTATAAAGGAAATAGAGAATAATAATGATGACAAAGAGCTGTATAGAGAAGAGAAAGAGATCGTTCATTCTGTCCATTGCATATCCTTAAAAGCATAAAGTCGTCACAGAGTCTTTAATATAATATCAAAAATATATTATAAACTTCTACGTTACTGTCTGTTTTAATAGTATTGCTGCAGGCCTCTCTTGACGCCGCTCACATAAAAACGAAGGCGAAGGTGTTATAATGACCCGATTAAGTCAAGGGAGAAACACGATGGTAATGGAGTCGGTTATTAAGGCCAACGAGACGGGATGGTATATAGAGATCACCAATACGGAGACAAACGAGGTCGCACACTGCAGCAGTGTGGATGAGTACATGGAAAAACTGCAGCAGATGAGCGAGCCGTACGGGACGGATATGGAAGTGTTCTGGAGCAGCGATGATGATGTACATCCCATCTATATGAACGAGATACGCGAAGGGATGGCGCGTTATCAGGAAGAGCACCCCGAAGAGGGCGCGGAGTTTTAACGTTTATCAGCCCTCAAGGATCGCAAGGTTGTCGGAGTGTTTGTTCGCCGTAAACGCTTCGTAATTGGCTTTGTAGTGCAGGTAGTGCGCGGAGTGCTTGTGCCCTTCGAGCGCGGCTTCATTCTCCCATGTTTCGATCACGACGAATGTCGCCGGGTCTTCAATGATCTGGTAGATGTTGTAG
>JBFEWT010000173.1:0-3422 GCA_041546225.1 Sulfurimonadaceae bacterium | reverse complement strand
TTCAGCGGATCTTGTTGATCTTGAGGACGAACTCGACCTCGGCTTTAGAGAGGCGCAGTTCTCGGGCGATGGTGTCGAGATCGACGCCCTGTTTGTAAAGCGCGATGATCTTCTCATCATCCATGCCGCTGATTGAGGCGGGCATGCTGAGCTGGCGCAGTCCCTCTTCGACCTGCGAGATACGCTTGCTCATCTCCTGACTGTGGTGACCAAGGTCCTGTTCAACGTTCTCGAGTGTCTGGGCGACTGTCTGGGCGACGTTGTCGATGCGTGCTTCAACACCGCGGAGGATCGCTCCTTCGTCTATCTGCGGCTGCGAAGCGGCGACTTCCTCTATACGCTTTTTCAAACTCTTCTCTACATTGAAAAGCTGTCGGTTAAGGTCTTCAAGTGCCGACGCGACGGAACGTACCTGTCTCGCCGTCTGGGCATCGCGGCTGGTGATGTAGTAGATGATAAACAGCAGTATCGCTCCGATGGCAAGGAGCAGGTATTCTTCGAGGTTCATTCCGTTCCCTTCATCTCACGTATCATGATACGTTCGCGGGCCGTGAGGTAGGCTGCCCACTCTTTTTCATCGCGTTCATGCATCTTGACTATCTTGGCCAGTGTCTCGCTTTCGGCTACGAAGTAGACACCGATGTCGCGCTGCGGGTAGACCGGCATCTCGATACGGCCGTAGTACTCTTCTCCGGCTTTCAATACAGCCGCTTCAAGATTGAAGTGATTGAAACCGATACTCTCTATGCGTGCATTATTGCCGAGTGCGATACGTTCGGGTTCCTCGTTTTTTATCAGGCGTTCGACGTTGTCTATCTTGCGGTGCAGTTCGACCAGCAGGTTCAGCAGCAGCGGATCGCTTTCGGCCGTCTCGCCGCGTGCTTTGGCCAGCTTGACCCACTGCCCGATAGGATCTTCATCCGCCCCGGCGAGCTGATGGTACTCGCGCTCGAACTCCGCTTCGTTCTTCGCAGCCGCATCGAAATTGATGGTAATAGGTGCGGGTATGAGACGGATACTCATGCGACAGCCCTGTCAATGATGATGAGGAACAAAAAGAGCACACCCAGGTAACCGTTTACCGTAAAGAAAGCGCGGTCTATCTGGGTGAAGTCCCTGCGTACGAGCATATGCTCGTAACCGAGCATCGCGGCACTCAGCAGCACCGCCACCCATGCCACCGACCCCAGTCCTGCCGCCCAGACGAAGAAAGCCCAGAAGAGCACCGTGACCACGTGGAAGATAAGTGCGATGAACATGGTCGCATCCGCCCCGTAACGCGACGGGATGGAGAAGAGGCCGTTACGCTTGTCGAACTCGATGTCCTGAAGCGAATAGAGCAGGTCAAACCCCGCTACCCAGAAGATGACGCCGACACTCAGCAGTACAGCCCAGAGCGTGATGGCCTCTTCTACGGCGATAACCCCGGCGATGGGAGCAAGCCCCAGAGAGACGCCCAGGACAATGTGCGCCATCGCACTGAAACGCTTGAAGTAGGAGTAACTTCCCAGCACGATCAGGATCGGTATACTGAGCCAGAAGGCAAGGTCGTTGATCATGTAGGCTACCGCGATAAATATGAGGGCGTTGACCACCGTGAAGATCATAATAGCAGTGCCGTCCAGACGGCCGTCGACGCTCGGGCGGTTCTGCGTACGCGGGTTCTCTGCGTCAAAGACCCTGTCCGCAAAACGGTTCAGACCCATGGCGAAGTTGCGTGCGCTGAGCGCGGCAAGTATCCCAAGCACAAGCAGCCCGAAGCCGAACCAGCCGTCCGCGGAGACGATCATAGCGATAAAGATAAATGGAAGCGAAAAGATGGAGTGCTGGAACATCACCAGCTCGTTGAAGTCCTGAAGTTTACTGATAATTCGTTTCAAATGACCGCCCGGTTTTGATATTACGTTATTTTACCAGAACTCTACTCGTCTGCATACATCTTCAGTGCGCTAACGTGCGAGTTCATCGCCCCGTCGACATCGCCGAGCAGTTTGACGAACGCGCGCCGCACACCCGTATGCTGCAACGACTGCACATGCCCCGCCCCCTGCACCAGCCACAGCTCCCTCGGAGACGTCGCCTCCATAAAGAGCAAAAAGAGGTAATCAGGCGAGACCGTACGGTCCGCCGTTCCCGTCAGGTAGAGTGTTGGCGTCCGGATGGCGGAGACCTTGTCGATGGCGTCAAACCTGCGTTCGGTCACCAAAGAAGGTACCCACCACAACGGTGACATGATGACCGACTTTGCCACTATGTCGCGGCTTATCAGCCGAAAACGGCTGAACGCGGCATCGATGACCACCAGTTTGATCTTGTCGTTATGGTAGTGTTCCAGTGCATTGACCAAAATGACACCGCCCATCGACTGCCCGCAGACAAAGAGGTCGCTTTGGGTGTTGCGCGAGACGTACTCCATGGCGGCGCGGGTGTCCGCTACAAACCCCTTGAGCGCTTTCTCCCCCTTGGAGTCCCCGTAGGTACGGTAGTCGAACATAAAGACATCGTAGCCTTCATCGAGCAGCCATATCCACTGCCGGTAGTGGTAGGAGATGTTATGGACCGCGCCGGGCACCAGCAGTACCACCCCTTTGCACGCACCGGTACGGTTTTCCAGCCACCAGCCGTTTATGTCTCCTCCCATGCCCGAGGAAAAACGGTGCTCGCTGTAACGTATGCCGTGATCTGCTGGAGAGCCGTACACCTTCGTGTCCGAAGGGATCATCTGTTTCTGGCTGCAGCCCCCGACAAATAACAACAGTACCGAGAACAAAAAGGCCTTGAAAAATCGCATCCCCTATTGTAGCACTTTTAAATGCCATGCAGGGAATCTGGAAGGGCTCCTATGCTATACTCGCGCTATGAAAGAGATTGCCATCGTCGGCCCTACCGCATCGGGAAAAAGCGACCTCGCACTGCGCCTCGCGCTCGAGTGCAACGCCTACATCCTCTCCATCGATTCGCTCAGTATCTACAAAGAGATCGACATCGCCTCGGCAAAGCCCTCGCGTGAAGAACTTGAGCGTGTCAAACACTTCGGCATCGACGTGCTGCGTCCCGACGAGCATTTCAGTGTCGCCACCTTCATCCACCTCTATAAGGAGGCGCACACAGCCGCGCTGGAGGCGGGGAAAAACCTCATTATCGTCGGCGGTACGGGCTTCTACCTCAAGAGCCTTTTAACGGGGCTCTCCGAGATACCGCCCATAGACGGCAGCGTACGCGAAAAATCAGCCTCGATGCTGCGCGACCCCGCCGGCGCACACGCCTACCTGAACGAGCGTGACCCCGAGTACATGCAGAACATCGAGACTTCCGACAGCTACCGCATCGAGAAGATGCTCCAGCTTTTCCTGCAAACGGGCATGACACCGACACAGTGGTTCACCGCCAATCCTCCGCAGCCCATTATCGAAGAGATTCCC
>JBFEWT010000216.1:0-1846 GCA_041546225.1 Sulfurimonadaceae bacterium | reverse complement strand
CTTGTCAAAAACATCGGTCGGTAACCGTGAGCACGGAGTGCATCTGCCAGTGTAAGACAACGCATTATATGTCCGGTTCCGATATGAGACGAAGCATCTGCGCGGATAAGAATGATAGGGTTCATATTTTATATATACTCAAGAAACGTCGTTATTGACGGATTCAGCGTGTTTTTGCTGCAATGCAGGTAAAAGCGCTGCATCTTTATGTAGTCGTCCAGGGTGTCGACGGTAACGCAGAGTTCCGGACGGTTATATGGCGCAGGGGCGGGGGACTCAAGGACTTTGCCATGCTGGCGGATATACGGCGTGACGTGCTCTTTTTCATGTTCGCTGGTCGCACTGTTGTAAGCTTTTTCAAGAAATGAAAAACTGAACACTTCCGCAGAGAGACCGTAAGGCGCATCTTTCAAGATAGCGTAATCAGCACCGTTTGCCTCATATTCACAGATCAGCGTATCGATGAGTGCTCCGTCTGTGAGCGGATTGTCTGCCGTGATGCGTACGATATGTTCAGCTTTATAGTGCACTGCCGCGAGGTAGAAGCGTTCGAGCACATTGTTGAGGTCGCCGCGGAAACAGGGGATGTCCAGATCGGCAAGTTTCAAGGCGATGAGGTCATCGGAACTCTCTGTCGATGTCGCTACGGTGATCTTATCCATCTTTTTAGAGTGCGACGCAGATTCATAGACGCGTTCGAGCTGGGTTTTTCCCGCAAGGTCCAGCATCACTTTGGCCGGCAGGCGGCTGGATGAAAGGCGGGCCTGGATGATGCCCAGATACCGACTCATACGGTCCACCCTCCGTCGACGACGATGTTCTGACCGGTGACATAGCCGCTTTCGTCAAGCGACAGGAAGAAGATCGCCGAACCGACATCTTCTGCCGTGCCGATGCGCTTCACGAGTGTCTTTGCGCGAAGGTTTTCTAAAAATGTTTCGTCGGTGACATTGTCGGGATTTGGGAAGGGACCGTAACTGACGCTGTTGACGGTGATACCGTATTCGGCCAGCATCATTGCCGCATACTTTGTGTACTGGTTGATAGCCGCTTTTCCTACTCCGTAGGTGAGGGGGTTCATCGCGTCAGGGGTGTTGTAGACCTCCGGATAGGGGACGGTCATACCGTACATGGAGGAGATATTGATAATGCGCCCGCTCGTCTGGGCTTTCATATAGGGTATCACGGCCTGAACACAATGGTCGACGGAGATGACACTCCCGTCAAGTGCTTTGTGCCAGTCGGCATCGCTGTTGCTGTAAAAGTTGCGGTGGATGCCGAAGTAGGCGTTATTGACGAGTACGTCGATGGTCGAAAAGGTCTCAACGATCCTGGCAAACGCTTTTTCGATGCTCGCTTTGTCCTCAAGATCGATGCTAAAGGCATGTAGATGGGAGAGGCCGAGACGGTCGCAGAGTGCCTGGGCTTTTTCCAGCGAAGTCGAGAGTATCATCACCTTTGCACCGGCACTGCTGAGCTGTTCGGCCATTTTGCTGCCGAGATAGCCGGTTGCACCGGTGATGGCGATCACTTTGTCTTTTACGGAGAAGATAGTGTTCATGAGCGGTTCCATTTCGCAGGGTTGTAGATAGTGTCTTCTATGTCGTTAAACGTATCGACGACCTCACGCAACTCATCAGCCTGTAGAGCTCTTGTGTGGTTGAATGTGCTGATGTTCTCTTCCGCCTGCGCCAGAGTGTCGCAGCCGAAGAGAAGCGGCGAGTCGGGTGCTGTCGAGTTGACGAATGAGAGGCAGAGCTCATTACGGCTCATACCGAATTTCAAGCAGATCTGCTCAAGTGTATCAATATACTGTTTTGCAGGTTCTAGGTAGTGGGGCACGGCT
>JBFEWT010000083.1:0-9949 GCA_041546225.1 Sulfurimonadaceae bacterium | reverse complement strand
CATTTTGCTTCCTTTGATTATGTTGTACACCGACAACAAGTGTTTTTTTTTGACAATCGGAAATAATACAAACTTATTTATTAATGCGTGATGAAAATATGATATTTTTTTATATATAAGCGGAAGTTGCTATAGAATAGACAAGAGAGGCTGGACGATATTATACCTGCAGCACATCGCGACCCTATGCTATAATCGCTGCATGATAAAACGTATTGCGACCGAACTAATAATCTTTTTTGTACTGCTGTGCCTGTTGGGACCGATGATGCATCCCGATCTTTTGAGCGATCCGGTTGAGAGGTTTGAGAAGATGGGGGAACTGGGCAACTACCTGCACCCGTTTATCTATACGGCCGTTGCCGCCGTCATCCTTTTTATCGTGCGGCTCATCGTGAATATGACGCGAAAGCTTATCAGGCGCGGCAACTGACTACGCTTCGTGCTCTCGCAGCATACGGTGTTCGTCTCCCATAAGCGGCGTGCGGCGTTTTTCAACCGTATCGATGATCTTGGTAACGACAAGGTCGGAGGTGATGTTAAGCGAGGTGCGGCACATGTCCAAAATGCGGTCCACCGCAACGATGAGCGCGATGTACTCCACCGGCAGGCCGATCTGGTTGAGGATGACGACCATCATCACCAGCGAGGCGCTTGGCAGCGCCGCCACGCCGATGCTCAGCGCCACGACCGTAATACCTACGAACAACTGTTCACCCATACTCAGCGGCGCACCGGCGAGGTTGGCGATGAAGAGTACCGCGATGGTGAGGTAGGCCGCCGTGCCGTCCATGGAGACCGTCGCCCCCAGCGGCAGTACGAAGCCCGCACTCTTCTTGCTCACCCCGCCCATCTCTTCGGCCACACGCATGGAAACGGGCAGCGTCGCCGCGCTCGAAGCCGTTGAAAAAGCCATAATGGGCGCTTCACGCACGTCGGAGAGGTAACGGTAGGGGTTGATGCGGGCGAAAAAGGCCAAAATGGCCGGAAGCGTGACAATACCGTGGATGATGATGACGGCGATGACTACCAGTACATACTGCCACAGCCCCAGGATGCTCTCGATGCCCTCTTTCGCGATGACATAGGAGATGAGGCTGAAGACACCGATAGGGGTAAGCTTGATGATCCACTCGGCGATGGTCAGCATCACGTCGTTGACCCCGGCAAAGAAGACGATCATATGCTCCTGGTATTCGCGCTTGACATAGAGCGAAGCGACGGCGAAGAGTACAGCAAAGACGATGATCTGCATCATAGCACCGTCACTGAGCGCACCGAAGATATTGGTGGGGATGAAACTGAGCAGCATCGCTTCAAATGAGAAAGGCTTCACCGTCGCGGCCTTGGCAAACTCCAGTCCTTCGCTTGAGACCGGCTGGCCGATAGCGACGATGTTCATAGCGATAATGGCCAAAACGACGGCAAGTGCCGTGGTGAGCAGATAGAGCCCGATGGTGCGCAGACCGACGGACTTGAGCTGCTCCACGCTTCCCAGTCCCACGATGGCGATGTAGATACTCGCAAAGACCAGCGGCACGACCAGCATCTTTAAAAAGGCGATGAAGACCTGCCCTATGACCTGCTGTTTGAGCGCCAGTTCGGGGAGCAGTATTCCAAACAGCGCCCCCAGTACTATCCCCAGTACGACCAGCGTGTTGGTCGTGGCATATTTTTTTACTCTGGCTATCATCGAAACTCCCTGCATTTTTACATAAGCGCTATTATACCTGCCGATGAGCAACAGCAGCTGCGTATTAAAAAAATATAATTTTGTGATTTATCAAAGAACACGCTATCATAAGCGAACACTAACCAATCATGAAGAGTCTCTATGTTTAAATATAAACAGCTGTATGCAACGATCTTCGCCCTTTTAACCCTTATCATCTCCTACTTTTTTTATACCTACACCAAAAACCTCGATCATCAGCTTGCCATCACACACAACGAGATCAGCGGTGTAGATGAACTGAACAAACACCAAGCCCTTATCAATCTTCTGCAGCAGTACCGCGGCCTCTACCCTGTCACGCCTTCGGTGCAGGAGGAGAAAAAAGCACTGTTGCAACGCAAAAAAGAGTTACGTGAAGCGGTCAACCGCCAGATAAGCGAACTGCGCGCGCATGAGCACCACGTGAATGTCCCGCCCCTTTCTCAGCCCACAGTAACAAACGCCGTGGAGCTATTTGATGAACTCAGCCAGGCCATAGCCGCGTTGAACAATGAGATCCTTTTCATTGCCGACATCACCCAGCTGCTTTATGAACCGGACCGAACAAACTATCTGCTGATGGAGGTCATGGTCTACACCCTGCCGGAATTCGTAGAAGCGGCGGCCCAGATCCGGGGAGTGGCCACCCGGGGCCTCACCAGCGCCAAACAGCCCGAAGACGAGATGATACTTGAGAACAACCGCTACCTTTTCGAGCGCTTTCATGATGCGCTTTCAACATCCGTCTCGATGCTCGACGATGATGTAGTGCTGCGCAATGCCGTCGAACAGATCTACAGCCGTTATCAGAGCTACCTCTCGCACATCCATGACACCCGCCCTCAAAGTGCCCTTGGCTGCTTCCATGAAGGCAGCGAAGTGGTCGAAGCCATCTACGCCCTTTCGCGTACCGTATCCGGCCAGCTGACCGGCAGGCTTGAAGCGCGGGCAGCCCAGCTGAAAAGAAGTATCTTTGCCGCATACTCCATCTTTGGGGTCGGTCTGATTCTGGTGCTCTCGCTTACCCTCTTTTCCCTTCGACGCGAATCGGAGAAAAACCGCCTCGAAACAGCACAAAAAAACAGTGATGCCCTGCTCCAGCAACTTCAAAGCACGTTACATGCCGGGACACGCCTCAAAGGCATCTGTGACGAGTCGCTGAGCTTTATCGCCAGCCACTTCCACGCCTCCGGCGCCGTACTGTACCTCTACAACAATAAAAACAGACAGCTTGAGCTCGGAGCCACGTATGGACTCGATCCTTCGACACTGGCGCATACCCTGCGCCTGGGAGAGGGGAGCATCGGGCAAAACGCTTTGGATAAAAAGATCGTCGAGGAGGAGATAGAGGAGTTCAGCGAAGCATCGATCGTCGAGATGGGTGCCGTCAATGCCCGCGCAAAAAAAGTACTCACCTTCCCCCTGCTCTACCTTGATAACAACATCGGGAACATACAGCTTGTCTTGCTGGAGGACAAAAGCCTTGAGCATGCATTTTTGACGAGGCTCGCCTCGCTGAGTGCCAGCTATATCTATAAGGCCTCTAAGAGCGAAGAGAGCAGGAAGTACCTTGCGTCCATTGACAAGAACGTCATCACCTCCAGCACCGATGCGAACGGTATCATCATCGAAGTCAGCCAGGCATTTGCCGACATCTCCGGCTACACCAAAGAGGAACTCATCGGCAATGCCCACAGTATCGTCCGCCACCCCGACATGCCGCGCGAACTTTTTAAAGAGCTCTGGCAGAGCATCACCAAGGGCAAGGTATGGCATGGCGAAGTCAAGAACAGGACCAAGCAGGACGGCTATTACTGGGTCGACGTCACTATCACCCCAAGTTTTGATTTATACGGCAACATCACCGGGTACACCGCTATCCGCCATGACATCAGCGACAGGAAAAAGGTCGAAGAGATCGCCATTACCGACGGTCTGACCAAACTTTTCAACCGCCGCCATTTTGACGACCTCTTTGCACTGAGACTCAAAGAGGCGGAACGCGACAGTAAAAACCTGGCATTCGTCCTGCTCGATATCGACCATTTTAAACAGTACAACGACACGTACGGGCACCAGGAAGGCGACAACGCCCTTATCGGGGTGGCTTCAGCCCTGAGATCTACGCTCAAACGCCCCCGTGACCTTGTATTCAGACTCGGAGGCGAAGAGTTCGGCCTTCTCTACGATGCCCAGAGCGCCGACGAAGCCAACGCCTTTGCCATACGCGTCAAAAATGCCGTGGAGGAGCTCAAGATCGACCATGCGCATAACAGCGCGTCGCGCTACGTCACCGTCTCCATGGGGCTTTTGTTCATCATGCCGCACTCCTCCTGCACGCCTGACAGCCTCTATAAAAGTGCCGACGACATGCTATACCTTGCCAAAGAGAACGGGCGCAACAACGTCCGGATGAAGATCGTCGAGCCCTCAGCATAAGCAGCGCCTCTGGGATACGTGTTAAATGCAGTATGTTTAAAAAAAATCAGAAGTTATAGGGTGAAAAAAGAAGGGGACAAAAGGCGTCACTGCCTTTTGTCGTGGGGGAAAAGGGGTCTTACTCGATCTCGGCGTCGATAACGTCGTCGTCGGCTTTCTTAGCGTCTTTTGGCGCTGCGTCACCCTGCTCCTGCTTGTACATCTGCTCTGCCATCTTATGGCTCGCTTCTGTCAATGCTTTGACCTTCTCTTCGATCTGCTCTTTCGTCGCGCTCTCGTCTTTAAGGATCTCTTTGAGCTCTTTCGCAGCCGTTTCGATCTTCGCTTTTTCGTCAGCTTCGATCTTGTCGCCCATCTCTTCAAGGCTCTTCTCTGTCTGAACTACCAGTGCGTCTGCCTGGTTGCGAAGGTCTACGATCTCTTTGCGTTTCGCGTCTTCTGCTTTGTTCTTCTCAGCGTCTTGTACCATCTGGTTGATCTCTTCTTCAGAAAGACCCGAAGAACCGGTGATCTTGATCTCCTGAGTTTTACCCGTACCTTTATCCTGTGCAGAGACCGTCAGGATACCGTTGGCATCGATGTCGAAAGTAACTTCGATCTGAGGCACACCGCGCGGCGCTGAAGGGATACCTGTCAGCTCGAACAGACCCAGTGACTTGTTGTCTTTTGCAAACTCGCGCTCACCCTGAACGACAGAGATGCTGACCGCAGGCTGGTTGTCTTCGGCAGTCGAGAACACCTGAGATTTCTTGACAGGGATCGTCGTACCTTTTTCGATGATCTTGGTAGCAACGCCGCCAAGAGTCTCGATACCGAGGCTAAGCGGTGTAACATCAAGAAGCAGGACGTCTTTAACGTCACCGCGAAGTACACCACCCTGGATAGCCGCGCCCGCTGCAACGACTTCATCCGGGTTGACACCCTTGTTAAGCTCTTTGCCGCCGAACTCTTCAGAAACCATCTTCTGCGCCAATGGAACACGTGTAGAACCACCGACCATGATGATCTCTTTGATCTCGTTCTTGCCAAGGTCAGCCTCTTTAAGTGCCGTCTCGATGTGTGCGATGGTCTCTTTGATCAGGCCGTCGATCATCCCTTCGAACTTCGCACGTGTCAACTTGATGACAAGGTGTTTAGGACCCGTTGCGTCTGCCGTGATGAACGGAAGGTTGATCTCTGTCTCTGTTGCGGAAGAGAGCTCTTTCTTCGCTGTCTCAGCCGCATCTTTAAGACGCTGAAGCGCCATCTTGTCCGCTTTAAGGTCGATGCCGTTATCGCTTTTGAACTCGCCAGCGAGGTAGTCAACGATCTTGTTGTCGAAGTCGTCACCGCCGAGGAATGCATTACCGTCAGTCGCAAGAACCTCGAACGTACCCTCAGAGATCTCCAGTACCGTAACGTCGAACGTACCGCCGCCAAGGTCGTAAACGACAACGGTCTCGTCCGCTTTGCTGTCAAGGCCGTACGCCAGTGCAGAAGCCGTAGGCTCATTGATGATACGAAGGACATTCAGACCCGCGATGGTACCCGCTTCTTTTGTCGCTTTACGCTGCGCGTCATTGAAGTATGCAGGAACGGTGATGACCGCATCCGTTACCGCTGAACCGAGGTACGCTTCCGCATCTTCTTTAAGCTTGCCGAGGATCTTCGCAGAGATCTCCTGAGGCGTGTAGACTTTGCCCGCTACGTCGACTGCGGCCATGCCGTTCTTGTCAACGATGTTGTACGTGACTTTGTCGTGCGCCTCTTTGGCTTTCTCTTCGTCCATCATCAGACCCATAATACGCTTGACAGAGTAGATGGTCTTGTCCGGGTTGGTGATCGCCTGACGCTTCGCAGACTCGCCTACAAGGATCTCGCCCTTGTCTGTAAATGCAACGATGGAAGGCGTCGTGTTCTTACCCTCTTTGTTTGGGATGACTTTCGCTTCGCCGCCTTCGTAGACAGCCACACATGAATTTGTTGTACCGAGGTCAATACCGATTACTTTGCTCATAAGTTTTCTCCTTTGATTCTATTTTTAAATGTTAGTTAGCTATGACGACCATAGCATCACGCAATGTGCGATCTTTATATTTATAACCCTTCTGGAAGGTCTGGACGATCTCGCCGCTCTCATGCTCCGGACTGTCCATCTGCTGTACCGCATGGTGGATGTTCGGATCGAACGGTTCGTCTTCGCTTACCTGGGTAATACCGTGTTTTTCCAGTACGCTCAAAAATTGTTTAAGTGTTAGTTCGACACCCTCTTGGAGTTTACCCAGCAGCTCTTCCGCACCGGCTTCGCTGTTGGTCGCATCGATGGCCATGCCAAGTGCGTCAACAACCGGGATCAGATCTTTGGCGAACTTCTCCTGTGCGTACTCAAGCGCCTGATACTTCTCTTTTTCAAGGCGTTTTTTAATATTGTCAAAATCGGCGTGAACACGTGCGTACTTATCTTTGAGTTCCGCGATCTCTGCTTGTAATGTATCTATTTCGGACTCTACCTCTTCCGCTTCTTCCGTCTGGGCAGCTTCTGCTTCGACTTCTTCGGTCGGTTGGAGTTCTTCTTTTTCTTCGTTAGACATTGTGTTTTCAGACTCCTTAGTTTTCGAAATCGAGGGTATTATACACCATTGAGTCGAAGTGTGTCAAGTCTAAATTACACCATAAGACTCACTAAACTTTAGTCTAATGGACTCATATATATGCAAAAGCCCCTGTTTTAGGGGAAAACAGGCACTTTCTACCGCTGTTTCATATCGCTACAGCGCGTTTACAGGCTCTTTTTTGCCGCTGATGCTGCCTTTTTACGCGCAAAACAGCCGCAGCTTCCGCCGTTAAAATGGTATAATCGAAGCACTTGAAGCACCGTGAGGAGATCGTATGAAGAAGCTGCTTGTTATCGCGGGGGCGTTTATCCTGCTCCTGGCCGTGTCGCTTTACACCCTGCTCTTCACCTCCCCTGGCAACGGTATCGTCGCACCGCTCATCGCATCGAAGATCAAGGAGAAGACATCGCTTCCCGCCGTGCTTGAAACCTTTGAACTCACAATGAGCACGTTTACTATCACGCTGCAGCTGAGCGAGAACAACCGTATAGAGACCTCAGGGAACTACTCCCTCTTCACCCGGCAGCTCGATGCGGCTTACCGTGTACGCTTTGACGCCCTTTCAGAACTGCAGCCGCTTACGCAGCAGCCGCTGCAGGGAAAACTGGGAGCGGACGGAAGTGTTGTCGGTACAGCGGCACAGCTGCGTATCACCGGCAGCAGCGACATCGCGCAAAGCGAGACGACCTACGACATCGAACTGCTTGAACTGGCACCTGCGAAAGTCATCGCTACCGTCAAGCAGCTGCAGCTGCCTGCCCTGCTGCAGATGGCCGGGCAATCGGCGTATGCCAAAGGGGTCGTCAATGCCGACATACAGCTCGATGACCTCGACCCGCAGCATCTTGAGGGTTTTGCACATATCACCCTTGCAAACGGTGTGATCAACCGGGCGACCATGCAAAAGGCCTTCAACATCACCCTGCCAAAGACAACCTTCAAAACGCAGCTGCAGGTCAAACTGGCCGCCAAAGACGTCGACTACACCCTCGATTTCGCCTCCAACCTTGCCCGAATCACATCACACGGCACGGTTGCGCCGCAGACACTCGCGAGTGATATTGCCTACGATCTCGCCATCAAAGAGCTTGCCCTCTTCAAGCCGCTCACCAACGCACCGCTGCGCGGACCGCTCAACCTCAACGGCACGCTCAAAGGCGATAAAACATCGATGCTCTTAAAAGGAAAAAGCGATATTGCCAAAAGCAGTACGACCCTGGAAGTCATCGTGAAAGAGCTCCGGCCGCACGCTGTTACGCTTGAGGGAAAAGGGCTGCGTCTGGGCTCTCTGCTCTACATGCTCGAGCAGCCCCGCTATGCCGACGCCCATATCGACCTCAGCGTCAACCTCTCCGATGCCCGCGCCGAGACCCTGAAGGGCACGGTCACGAGCACCATCAGCCGGGGCAATGCCGATGCCAAGGTCATCGCCAAAGCGTTCGATCTTAAAAACGTACCCAAGATCACCTTCAACGGCACGAGCACGACCGTGCTGAAAAAACGTACGCTCACCTCGCAGGTGGATCTTAAGAGTTCACTGGCGACACTGGTACTTAAAGATGCCAAGGTGGACCTTGCCAAAGAGGTGACGACCAGTGACTACACACTCACTCTGCCCGACCTTGAGCGTCTCTATTTTCTCACCGAACGCCACTTGAAAGGTGCCATTACGCTCACCGGCGATCTCAGAAAAGACGAGCACCTTTTGCTCAACGCCCACTCCGACCTGCTCGACGGACGCATCGATGCGCGGCTGCTGGACAAGAAACTTCATGCCGACTTTGCTTCCATTGAGACGCTCAAAGCACTCAGAATGCTCACCTATCCCGAGGTCTTCGCCTCATCGCTCGAGGGAAAACTCGACTATGACCTGGAAAGCAAGAAGGGGAGACTGGACGCGCAGCTGCATAACGGGCGGTTTACCCAAAACGAGATGATCGACCTTGTCAGGCAGTTTGGCAACTACAACCTCTATAACGAACGGTTCGAATCGACCCTCATCAGCCGTATCCATAAAGAGCAGACCAGCAGCGACCTGGATATGGTCGCCGGCAATGCGACGATCAAGGGCAAAGATATCCGTCTCAACACGCAGACCAGACGTATCGACGCCAAACTCGATGTCGTCGCCAACCGCAACCCTCTGGGTGTCCGCCTGCGAGGCGATGTCAATGCACCGCAAGTCGATGTGGATGCTACGAAACTCATAGAGAAAGAGGCGGGAAAACTGATAGAGAAAGAGGTCGGGAAGTTTTTAAAAGGGCTCTTTTAACAGCTGCCCAAGCTCCTCTTCGCTGGCCGCGAACTCCACTGCTTCTATACGCCCTTTTTTCAAGGTAAGCACCGTCAGCATCTCCTCTTTATACGGCAGGGTAAGGTTGTACGCCTCGTCATAGCTTAAGAGGATCGGGTGGTCGTAACTTTGCATCCGCGGCATGACAAAAAGCGACATGATGCCCGCGGGGGTCTGCGAGACATCGACGAGCAGGGCTGCGCGCTTTTGCGTCAGCAGCGTGCTGTGCTTTTCAAAAAAGAGGTTTGCAGTGCGTGTGGTTCCACGGTCCCAGGCGATTACCCAGTAGCGTTCACTCCCTATCTTATGCTCTTTATCGAACTGGTCGCGAAGCAGGTGCTGGCCTACCGGGTCACCCTCTTGAAGCAGTGCCGCGCCAAGCAGCAGCGGAAGTAAAACGAGCAGCCATATTTTCATCGATTCCCTTTTTCAGACATTGTACATCAGCATCTGCAATTATACAGATTATCTCATGGAGTATAAGCCTTCACAGTAGCAAAAACCTTTAATTATCCCTTTAATGTTGATGCAATATAATTGTCAGATATCGGAGTGTTATGAAACCAGGAATGTCCAGAATCTTCAGCGTAGTCCTTTTTGCCGTCTTGTTGGTGGGCATACCTTTTCTCTTGCTGCTGTTAAACAGCAGTGGTGAAAAAAAAGGGCAGATCACGGTTGATGCTTTCGTTGAAGCGCCTTTTATCACCCGGCACAGCAGTGAAGATACCGTGCTCCTCTTTTTCGGCTATGTCGGCTGCAGTGCCGTCTGTACCCCTTTTCTGGAGGAGCTGCATACGTTCTACCGTGATACCCGGCTTGACAGCCAGCGCGCCGGCATCGACGTACTATTCGTCAACCTGCTCAGTGACATCGAACCTGCGCAGGCCGATCAGTTTGCAAAGTCCTTTG
>JBFEWT010000085.1:0-9527 GCA_041546225.1 Sulfurimonadaceae bacterium | reverse complement strand
GCAGCGGCATACTCCTCGTCGAGCTCAGCGCGGTTTTTCATGCGCAGGAAAATATTTTCAAGCCGTATTCCGTCATATTCGTAGATAATCGGGCTGCGGTCGGCTGAGGGCTTGCCCAGGCGGTCGAGTACGATGACATGGTCATACTCCAGCCCCTTGGACTTATGTACCGTCAGAACCCTTACCCCGTTCAGATCCGCTTTTGCAGCAGTTGCGTCTAGACGCTCGTACTCGTAAACAAACTGCTCTATATCCCTGTAGTTCGAAAGCAGTTCCATGAAACGCAGCAGGTTCAGGTCACCGTCATAGAGGCTGTAGGTGTCGATGACGCGTTTGAGTTCCACGCCCAGGTCATCACTGCCGATGTCGGCCCGGCGCAGCTCCTGCGGCTTAATATCCAGCAAGGCAAAAAAGTTGCGCGCATAGATCTTTTCGCCGAAATAGCTGTATTTGAGGTACTCGATAAGTGCGCGGACGTTTTTCTGGTTGATCAGTTTCGACGTCGTCTCCGTGACCACCTCTATCCCTTCACTCTTCAGCAGTGCTTCGACGGCACTCCCGTCAGCATTGGTAGCCGTAAGCACGGCTATGTCGTTGACCGGTGCCCCCATCTCAACAAGTCCGCGGACCTTCGCCAGCATCGTCTCCAGTATCTCGTCGTTTTCTATAACCTCGATATACCCTTCCCCGGCACCGGGTTTTACCTTCTGCGGTTCATAGCGTGCTATCTTTCCGCTGAAAACGTCATTGACAAACTCGACGACATTGCGGTCGCTTCTATAGTTGGTAGTGAGGCGGTCGACCTGCACGCCATACTGCTCGGCCACCGCATAGAAGAGCTCTTTCGTCCCCCCGCGGAAGCGGTAGATGGACTGCTTCACATCGCCGACCATAAAGAGCGATCTGCGTTCGCCGACACCCTGCCCCGACGCCATCTCCTTGATGATAGGGCGCAGGATCTCGAACTGGACGACAGAGGTGTCCTGGAACTCATCGAGCAGCATATGGTTGATGCGGCTGTCAAGGCGGAAGTAAAGGAACTCACTGTCCACGCGCTTTTTAAGAAGATGATAGACCAGCGAGGTGATGTCATCGAAACTGAGCTCCCCATCCTCTTTCGCAACCCTGTTTTTCGCCTCGACATAGATCTCAAGCAGCCCCATGAGCTCATGCAGGAAATGCTTCTCTTTGGCTTTCATATAGGCCGTGACACTTGTTTTGATACGTTCAAGCAGACGATCCATCTCGGGTGTGTAATACTTTTTAAAATCCCAATACTCAAGTGTCGTTTTCGTCAACCACGTCTTCTCGATCAGATCGTCGATGGAATCTGCCACCATCGTCTTCTTGCCCCGCGCCGATACCGCTGTCGCATCGATAAGTGCCTTGAGCTCCCGGTGGGCCTCCAACGCCGCTGCTTCGTAGCTTCCAAACGGCTCCGCCGTAAAACTGATCGGTTCCAGTTCACTGCGTTTGGCATAGAGCTCGTCAAGCAGGGAAAATATATCGGCGAGGCGTTTCGAGGCGAGGAGCGAGAGCTTGATGAGCGACTCCTCTTTGCCCGCGACATCCACCAATGCCAAAAACCGCGCCATCACTTTGAGTTCGTGCTGTGACTCGAAAGTCGTGAAGTTGGGCATCAACCCCACATGCAGCGAGAACTTCCGCAGTACCTTGGCGAAGAACTTGTCAATGGTCATCACCTTGGCATCGGCATTAAGGAAGCGCCCCAACACCTCGGCACGCCGCGAGAGTATCGTATTGCGCTCCATCTCCGTCAGCTCGCAGATGACATCCAGCTCGCCGCGCTTATCAAGTGTCTTGAGCGTCTCGATGATACGCTCCTGCATCTCGTTCGCCGCTTTGTTCGTAAACGTCAGCGCCAGTATCTTCTCAGCCTCCTCACCCATAAATAGCAGGCTCAGGTAACGCACGACCAGGCTGAAGGTCTTGCCGCTGCCGGCACTCGCCTCATAGGCATGGAACGGAATAAACATTAGAGGCTTCTCCCGCAGATAAGTGTGAACTCGCAGAAACGGCACTCGCTGAGGGCATCGGTCTTCTCGAAGTTGGTTGTTGTGGCTTCGCGCAGCTCCTGCAGATGCGCGTAAAGCAGTTCCAGTTTGCTCTCAAGCAACGCTTCATTGACGATCTCGCCCGTTTTAAGGTCGTAGTAGCCGCAGCGTGTCACTTCACCCTTTTGCTGTGCCAGAAGATAGTAGAATTCCAGCTGGAAATCGGTAGCACTCTCCACTGTCTTGGGTGTATACGAAGCGAACTTTCCGCTCTTGTAATCGAGCACTTCGAGCCCATCTGGCGTGCGGTCGATCCGGTCAATCTGCCCGGTCAGTTTCATCCCGCGTACTTCGGTATTCAGTGACGCTTCGCAGGCGACGACCGCCGCCTCTTTGAAACGCGCTATCTCTGCTTTGAAGAAGGGCTCGAGCCGTTGCATCCAGAGGTTGTGCAGATACGCATCCAGCACCGTCTTGCCGTTATGAAAACGCAAGCTCTCCTCTACCGCATGCCGCAACGCCGCAATGTCGGTAAAACGGTTCTGCGTCGTGTAGACATCGCGAAGCGCGTTGTGAAGGGCTGTCCCTATCTCATGTTCTTCAGGCATATCCTTTGCGATCTCATGCTCTTTAAGCCCTTCGACATAACGGTGGTAAAATCGGCGTTTGCATGAGAGGTAGGTTTTCAAAGCGCTTGCCGAAAGCGGCCTGGATGTAAAGTCATATGCTGCTTCTATCTCGCCTGCGTTATGCGCAACGCGCTCTGATCTGCTGAAGAGGATATCAGCCCACTTCGCATCGCTGTAACGCTTGGAGCCTTGCAGCCCAAGCTGTGTCAAAAAACGAGACGGGACGGCGTCGGCCGATTCGACGTAGGAGATCGCCACTTTTTTTGCACGCAGAAAGAGGTTGTTGTAGTAGAGTTTCTGAAGTGCTTCGCGGTCACTTGCACCCGGCAGTCCCGCCTTGACGCGCGTCGCCGAGTTCAAAAACATATCTTTTTCGCTCTTGCGCGGTACCACACCCTCGTTGAAGTCGCAGACTATCACCCCGTCATAGCGTACCGAACGTGTTTCAAGTACTCCCATAACAGTGATTTTGCCCCCGCGGACATCATCGACGGAACGCGATTTGATGCGATTGACGAAGAGATAAAGCGCCGATTTCAGCGTTGAGTTCTGAAGATAGGGAAGAATCTTCCCGAAATAGAAAAGCTCCTCGGCAACGATCTCGCGGATACTCTTATCTTCATCGTTTTCAGCCCATTTTTTCAACATAGCGATCGGGTCGGATTCTGACACTTTGGCACTGTAGCTCTTCTTTATATCTTCGAGAACCTCCGAACCCAGCCTGTTTATGCGGCTGCCGTTTTGTATGCTCCGTGTATCGAGATAGGCCATGGCCGCTTCGATGCTTTTTACAAAAGTGCTCTTTGAGAGCGACTGCCCCATGGCAAAGTTGAAATTGTTCTCGCTGTCGAAGCGCCGCAGGTGTTCAGCGAACCCCTCATCGGGCAGTACGACGGCTATGTTTTCAGGTTCGATTCCGCTTTCAATAAACTCGAACACTTTCTGCTTGATGAAGCCCACCTGCAGCAGGCGCTCACCAAAACTTTCACAGCTGATCGCGGAGTCTGAGTGTACCGCTGCGGATTTTATGACCTCCAGTGATGAGAGGTCGATCAGCTGGTTTTTGTCCGCAATCACATCTATCCCCAGCGCGCGTAATTTCTCCTGCATCTTGATATTATAACTGTTGGCATAGAAACGCACTCTCAGCGGGATGATCTTAGCACACGCAAGCAGGGTGCGGAGTTCAAAATTGGTAATATACCCTTCTGCCACCAGCTCGACACTTCCAAGACTCTTGATATATGCCTCGTTAAGACGGCTCTGCTGGGGTATGAAAACAGGGTCAAGAACTTTGCGTTCGTCACATATCTTCTTATAACGGCCGTAAAGCTCTTTGAGGATCTCTATATGTTCTTCATAATCACCGTAAGTGTCAGCAAACTCAAGCGTATCGATATCAACAAGCTCCCCTGAGAGCTCTTCAAAGAACCTGAAAAGATAACTGGAGTTCTGGGTGAAGGTAAAAAAGTTGCGTTCTATCTGCAAGCTGGAGAAGTTGGAAAAATCCGCTGCTTCGAGCAAAAGCAGTACGCGCGTGTCATCGTCGACGCGGAGATACTCTTCGCATACCAACGCACGCTGCAGAAACTCGCCCATCGTCACGTAACGGGATTGAAAAGCGTCTTGGGAACTGCTTGAGAGGATCTGGGCACGAATTGCCCTGGAAGTCGGCAGAATGGTTGTTGTGCGATCCATACTGCCTCTTATAGATTAGAATTCGGAGATCAGCTCGTAGCGTGTATCTGCTTTCAGGTTATAGATACGCTGATTGTCGCCAATCGTAATACGCGCCAGGATATCCCAGCGTCCCGCTTTAGGAAGCGTGAATCCCGTATAACGGTAGACACCGTTTTCGACCACGGGATTACTGAGGTTGATGTCCAGTGTCTTCGTGTTGGGACGTGTCACAATCACTTCCAGCTCTGCATCGTTGACCGGTTTGCCGGCTTTGTCCGTGATCTTGTACGCGACTACGGAGTTATTCATGTCGATAACTATACCGCTCTGCTCTACCGTGTAAAGTTTATTGAAAGCGATTTGGGCGAGAAATATCTTATCGCCATTAAGGTCCGCCTCTTGGTACTTGGCGTGAAAATAATCACTTTCAACGACCGGAAGGCTAAGGGCTTTGCTGATGGTAATAGCGCCTATGATCACAAGCCCTATTGTCGCAACAGCTATCCCTATCGGCCAGCGTAACTCAAGTAGTTTGTTCATCTGGTTTCTTTTTCTTAAAAAATCTCTGTCTGATATACATACCGACAGCGAAGAGAATTGTACCGTAAAATGCTATACGCAACAGATTGACGATATTGCGGTTTGTACTGCCGATAGCAGTATCGAGTTTTACATCTCTTGACGCTGCGAGCTGCTCGGCAACATCGGCATAACCGTTGCCGAGTGCGGCAGCATATTTCTCTGCCACCGGCGTATCTTTCGACTTGGCCGTCAAAATCGGAAGGATAGTCCCTCCAAAAGCAGGGAACGGGCTCAAGGTCCCGTCTTTGTCAAAATCCTTATACAAAGAGATCGGTCTAGCATAAATATCGATCTGCTTGTCAAATTCGGAAAATGCGATGATAACGGCAGGCTTCTCAAGCTGCTCCATCACTTCTCTTTCGAGTTCGACAATGCTTCGATTATTATCTATTTCACGTACTGCGACAATATAGAGGCCAATGCCGGTTTTTTCTCTGAGCTCAGCGCCCATGTCTTCAACCATGACAGTAAGGTTCTCATTGAAAAGCAATTCGTCTTTGTATAAATACTCTGCAAACAGTGTGGAAGTAAAAAATGTGGTGAGGAAGAGGGCCGCCAGCCCTCGTGCAATTTTCAATTGCTTTCCCTAACCAACGTAAAGATGGTTAGGAGTGACGACTGCCCACAAGGTAACCAGCGCACCGATTACCAGCAGTGCTGTAATAACTTTATCCATTATGCGCCTCCTTATTTGTAGTCGACTTTATGTTTTGCAGTATCATCCGCAAACATTTTGATCGACTTAGCGTCTTCGATCACATAGTGATCTGTCGCTTTAGATTGCTGGATGCCAAGACCCAGGATAGTAAACACTGTAAGCAGTGTAAGTACCAGAGCTGTAGCGATCAACATTCCCGTAATTCCGTCAAGTGCAAAAATACTTCTGTTTTCCATTACGTCGCTCCTTACTTACTGATGCTGGTTACGTATGCACCAACAGCTTTTACTTGTACCGGTGTCAGGTCAGCAAACTTAGGCATTACACCGATTGCACCTTTTTTACCGTTTTTAAGTACTTCACCGACAAGTTCAGGTGTAAAGTCAGCGATACTAGGCGCTACGAAATCCATACCTTTACCGTCAGCACCGTGACATGCAGAACATGTACCGGCAAATACTTCAGCGCCTGTACCTTTCATGCCGTTTGCAACATATGCAGAAACAGCACTGATCTCAGCATCGCTGATAACTGCGCCCGTATTCATGTTGAACAGACCGTCACGATTCGGCATAGGTGCCGGGAAGCCAAGACTGTTTGAACCGTTAACCACAGCGTGCTTAACCGCTACAAGGTCAAGACGTTTTGTAAGGTTAGCCGCTTTTCCGTCAATACCGTCAGCCTGCAGACCGTGACACGGAGCACACTGAACGATAAAGATAGATTCACCCATGGCTACTGTGTCTTCAGCACTCATATTCTCATATTTCGCTTCAAACTTCGCATCATGCGCTGCAACAGCTTCGTTGTATTCACCCAGTTGTGAATACGTTGCCGTCGGGTAGCCCGCCAGCATATACCAGATACCCCAGACAGTAAGACCGGCAAAAGTGATCGCCCAACCAAATGGTAGATCATTCTTATACTCACCGATACCGTCCCAATTCTCTTCTGCTAATTCACCTGATGCAGTATCTGTCTGCATCTGACGAATATATTTTATTGCTACAAAAACTGCGAAACCTGCAATTGCTACTGCAGCAAGCATTGACAGTTGGTTAACAATGTCGTCTCCCATTTGTTCACCCGCTGCTACCCATGTAAGAGCAAGCAGAGTGGCAACAAAGAGAACACCGAAGACCAATAACTTATTCATCTACGCCTCCTTTTTTTCAGTCTCTTTTTTTTCTTTAGAGACCTCTTCTACCGGTTTATCGGTAATTTCATCATTTAAAGCGATACTGCCGTATTTTTCATAGTTGCGCTCACCTTTCTTTTCACTACGGTAGAGATGAAAAATATATCCGTAAAGGACAAAAACCATCATTCCCGTTAAAAAAACGAACCCGTACCCTTGAAATTCGGCAATATTCACTTTCTACCTTCCTTATTTCAGACTGTTCATGTACGCGATAAGCGCTACGATCTCTGGAATCTGACCGTTTGCAACAGCCTCTTTGACATTCTGATTTTTCATATCAGCAGCAACCGCCTGAGCTTCAGCAAGGGCAGAAGCGTGTGCTCCCTCCAGTGAATCCGCCAATGCGACTGTTTTAGTTGAACCGTCTTTCATAGGAAGAGCAGTATTGTAAGGCGTATTGAATACGTTCTTAACAGTTACCTGCTCCGCATAAGCGGTGTCAATGTCAGCAAGGTTTGTAAACAACCAGCGGTATGCCGGCATTACTGAACCCGGAACTACGTCAGCAGGTTCCCACATGTGGTTCTCATGCCAGTCAGTCGTACGGTAGTTACCTACACGCATCAAGTCTGGACCAGTACGCTTTGAACCCCAGAGGAACGGACGGTCATATGCATACTCACCACTCAGTGAATAAGCACCATAACGGTCAGTCTCTGATTTGAACGGACGGATCAGCTGTGAGTGACATCCGTTACAGTTGTTTTTGATATATACATTTTTACCTGCCAGTTCAAGTGTCGAATATGGCAGCGTACCGACTGTCGGACGCGCCTGTTCTGTAAACGACGGCAAAATCATGATAAGACCTGCCCATGAAAAGAACAGGAATACGCCAACCGCAAAAAAGAACGGGCGTTTTTCTAACCAATGAAACATTCTATCCCTCCTTAATTACGCAGCCATAGGCGTACGGTTTTGAAGTTCACTCTCTTCAACCGGACGAGCAGACATTGTTCTGAAAATGTTGTATGCGAAGATCAACACACCTAGCAGGTACAATGTACCACCGACCGCACGGATTGTGAAGTATGGCTGAAGTACTGCAACTGTATCGATGAACGAGTAAGCAAGGTTACCGAACTCATCGTGTGCACGCCACATCATACCCTGAGTAATACCCGCGATCCACATAGATGTGAAGTACAGAGTAACACCCAGTGTCTGCAGCCAGAACTGCGTATTCATCAGCGACTGAGAGTAGATCTCACGCTTGAAGATACGTGGAGCCATATGGTAAAGCGCCGCCATGATCATGAATGCAACCCAACCGAGTGCACCATCATGTACGTGACCGACGATCCAGTCTGTAAAGTGTGCCAATGCGTTAACTGATTTAATCGCCTGGATTGGACCTTCCAATGTAGAGAACATATAGAATGTAGATGCCAGAACCATAAACTTGATCAACGGATTAGATGCAACCTGCTGCCACTCACCCTTCATTGTAAGAAGCATATTGATCGCTGAACCCCAAGATGGAAGAATCAGGATAACAGAGAATACAGAACCCATAGTCTGAACCCAGTCAGGAACAGTTGAGTAGATCAGGTGGTGACCACCAGCCCATGCATAAACAAACACGAAGCCCCAGAAAGAGAGAAGTGAAAGTTTGTATGAGTAAACTGCCTGTCCAGACTCTTTTGGAAGGAAGTAGTAGATCATCGCTACGAGTGGAGTCGTAAGAAGGAAACCAACCGCATTGTGACCGAACCACCACTGAACCAGTGCGTCATTCGAACCTGCATACATAGAAACTGAGTGCCAGATTGACCCGATACCGCCAGACGCGAAATACGTTGGGATCTCCATGTTGTTAAAGAGGTAAAGTGCCGCAATAGCAAGGAAACATGCCATGTAGTACCAGATAGAGATATACAGTGTCTTCTCACGGCGGATACCGATAAGACCGAAGATGCTGATACCCCACATTACCCAGATAACGACAACAGCGATATCAAGCGGCCATTCGAATTCAGCATACTCTTTACCGGTAGAAATACCCAGCAAAAGTGTTCCGACAACGAAAACTACAAGTATCAAATAGATCCAGAAATGCAGTTTACCCACTGCCATCAGGAACTTTGATTCTGCCATTGATACTTTTAGAACGCGCTGTCCTATATAATACCAAGTAGCCCAAATACCACTCAGGGTAAAACCATAAATTACCGCATCTGTGTGCAACGGACGCAGACGGCTAAAGTTGGTATATTCAGCCAACCCTTCACCCAGGAACAGGTTAACACCAGGAAATGCCAACTGCCATGCCAGGATAACACCGATCAACATACCGACGACACCGAGCAGAACGGTTGTGAAAACAAACAGTTTCGCAACCGAATAATCATACTCTAATGGACGATTCTCCATATACAGCCTCCTTAGAAATTCAAAGCGTAAAAGCCCATATAAGCAAATACAGGGCATTAAGCATCACTATGTTAGCAATCAGAGCATTTATCTAATCTTAAATGTTTAAATATTTTTCAGGAACTTCTATCTTGCCAATAATATTAAGGTTATTTTTATTAAAGTGGGAAAAATCGGAACACGGAAAAACTCAACTATTGTTGCAAATGAGGAAAAAAGTGTTTTGTCAAATTTTATTATGAGATAGAAACGTACGCAATACAGGTGTCTTTCGACGATAAGAACACTAAAGACATATAAAATATATTTATATTAATAGCCTTAAGACTTAATCATTGAACATTTGGGAACGTGGTGTTTTTCATCTGCCGCAGAAGTCTGTTTCACTG
>JBFEWT010000139.1:0-4859 GCA_041546225.1 Sulfurimonadaceae bacterium | reverse complement strand
TGTCCAGCACGGCTATGCCATCTAATTTCAAGCATGAGTCTCTCCCTCTTGTTTAAGTTTATGTCTTTATATCATTAATAGTACAGTACTATTTTAAGGCTTTACCGTATTCTATGAAACTTGCTCTTAAATGTAGCTTGTCAGATTCACCCATCAAAAACAGACGTATCAAATTGTAGCACTCTGCCCAAAAACAGGTGCTTCCTACGGTAACACTCAAGCTTCTGCAGCAATATACCTGACCGCTTCCAGCGCATCGGATTCGATAATATCAATTAATGTTAATAATTGCTCTGCATTATCATATCCGCTGGTCACAGCCACACACTTAATCCCTGCATTTTTAGCCGCTTCTACATCCAATCGCGTATCGCCGATCATCCAGCAATGCTCTTTCTCACATGCCATGGACGCTATCGCTTTATGGATAGGTTCAGGATGCGGTTTCGGGTTTTCTACGTCTTCACGACCGATAAGAACCTCAAAATGGTGCATCAGCCCGAAATGTTCCAGCAGCTCACGGGAGTATTTTCCCGTTTTGGTCGTGACAACGCCTAGACGGGCAAACTTCGACGCCTCTTCAATCGCTTCGCGTGCACATACAAGCAGTTCGGTTTTTTGCGTTGAGATCTTACGATAATGCATTTTATACGTATCGACAAATGTCCAGACCATCTCCTCTTCGATACCGAGACGACGGTACATCTCATCAAGCGGATGACCGATAAGTGCTTTAATGGCCTCATCTTCGGGAGAGAGGCGTTTGTGCACACGGTAGGAGTTATGAAAACTCTCCAGTATCGCTTCGGTTGAATCGATAAGCGTACCGTCAAGGTCGAATAAGATGGTCAAAGGCTTTCTCCGTATAGGTATAAAATATAGTGTCATTATAGATAAATAGGATAAACACTTACCCCTTCAACCCGTCTGTGCCAAAGTTCTTCAGTTATTTTTCAAATGCGGCCCCGTCGTTCTTGCGCCACTCAATATAGTTGTGCCAGATCCCGTTCGTAGCCGGTTCTATTCCTTTGATATTCTGCTTTACCGCTGTTATACTGTTTGGGATATATAGAAAGAGGTAGGGATCGTCTTTGACAATAGCGGCAAATATATCCTGCTGGATGCGTGCAAGCGCATCACGTTCTACCGTACGCTGCATTGTTTCTATCAAACGGTCGACCTCATCGTTTCGGTAACCGATAAAGTTGAACCCGCCGGGTTTATCGTTATCGCTGTGCCAGAGCAGATAGGGATCGGGGCTTAGCGAAAGTGACCATCCCAGCAGTACCGTCTCAAACTCACGCGGAAATACGACCATATTCAAAAAAGCCTGCCACTCCATTACCCGCAGCGTGACCTCTACGCCGATCTTGGAGAGCTGGTGCTGCAGAATCTGTGCTGCATAGGGACGGATATTAGAGCTGTTCGACGTTGCGATCTCAAAACGGAAGGGATTCCCTTTGCCGTAACCGGCGGCTTCAAGCAGGCGTTTCGCCTCGGCAATATTATGTTCAGGCGTTTTCACGCTGCTGTTAAATGCCGGTCCTCCCGGTAGAAACGGGCCTGTACAGAGCTGCCCATGTTTAAAAAAGAGGATATCGACGAGCTCCTGACGGTCTATAGCGAGGGAGAGTGCTTTGCGTACACGCGGGTCCTGAAACTTCTGCAGTCTGAGATTGAACCCCAGGTAGGTGTACGCATGGGCGATCTGTTCAATTGTCTGAAACGCATCGAAAAACGTATGGTCTATTTGACGTTCCATCTGCATCGCTTCAAGCGAGCCGATATCGATCTGTTTGGATTTGAGCATCAAAAAACGGGTCATCGGGTCAGCGATAACGTGAAAAGAGATCTTGTCGATATAAGGACGGTGTTCAAAGTAATCGTCATTGGCGCTCAACTCGATGTTTTTCGAAAATTCCAGCTTGGTAAGCCTGTAGGGTCCGGTCCCGACGGGCGCGGTATTGAAAGCCGAACTCATGATATCGCTCTCGTCTTTGAGCAGATGTTTCGGGAGTATCCCCATCATCCATGTCTCGAGTGCTTTGAAATAAGGCTCCGTGTAGGTGACCCGAATACGGTACCTGTCAACTATCTCGACGTTTTCAACCATACGGAAGGTCGAGGTGTAGGGGGAGACGACTTTTGGGGAACGGATCAGCTCAAATGTAAAACGTACATCTTCTGCATCGAACTCTTCACCGTCATGCCAGCGCACTCCCTGTCGCAACACGAAAACCAGTGTCCTGTTATTCTCGAAATAGTAATCTTCTGCCAGATCGCCAATGATCTTTTTCCCCGTTTTGTCATACTTTACCAGACCGTTGAATATAAAACCGGCGATCTCGGAACTGCTGGAGTCCGTCGCGATAATCGGGTTGAGCCTAGCAGGGTTTGCCGAAGTACTCAAATGCAGTGTCGATGCTGCGGCAGAGAGTAATGGAAGCAATAACAGTAAAAGAAGTTTAATCATCGGGTTTCGCTGTATGGGTTTGATAAGTGCACTGTAGCGTGTTGAATGTTAATGAGGGGTAAAAAGAACAAAGATGTCCCCGAAGGGACAAAGATTAGTTTGCCTGAACCTTGCGGTCGTTAATCGCCTGTACCGGGCGGTAGTTGCTGCTGTAGTACTTGCGGAATGAAGCAAGCTGCTCTTTTGAAGCCGTCACTGTCTCTTTCAGTACATACCACTGGACGCCTTCAGAACACGGCGGTGTCGTCAGAGAACCCTGATAGTGGTAGTAGTTCTCCGTGTTTTCCGGGAGCATCTCATCGACGTTCAGCATCGCATCTTTACCGACGTTTTTAAGCACTTTGTCCAGGAAAGGGTTGGCTTCGCCTTCGTTAAACAGTACGGCGACAACGGCCAAATCGCCGTTTTCGCTCTGGTGTACAAGGTGCGCTACTAGGTCATACTGCTTGCCGTCAACCGTATGTTCGCTGTAGCCGTGAAAGTGGAACTGAAGCAGTTTGTAGTCGACACAGCCAGCCGTAATGAAACCGGCCTCTTCCATAGAGACTTTGATGCTGTGGCCGTTGTCGATGACTTTTGCTTCCGCACATGCGTCTTCGTTGAGTTGCAATGCTGCATCTGCGTCAAGCGGGATAGTGCTTTTTGTGACGATATTGATCGGAGACTGTGCTTTGCCCTCTGCTCACTCTTTGTTAAAGTCACCCCAGCATTAAGGTCCGTGTTTGTCATAATCCCAGTGTGCCGCTTTTTTTTCACCGTGATCGCCTGCAAATGCAGATCCGCTAATTAACAATGCTGTAGCAGCAAGACTGACAAGTATATTTTTCATTCTGTTTTCCTTTGATTCGATTACGATTTACAGTTCCTACCTGATGTTGCCCGTATACGCCTGTCTGAATACCATTCAGTCGTATCGTTACACGGTATATACTGCTTGCCTTTGTACTTTATTGTGATAATTCTATCTTATATGTATCAAATTGGCATCACTTATTCTGTAAAGAAGCAGTTTTGATTCAATAATCGTATATAACACATACTATTATTGTAAAACATACACACCCTTGTCTCATTTTTACTGCAGTGACAGATTTTACGCTAAACGATTGCATCTCATTTTAGAGATTAATATTGGCGTTGAAACATAAAAAAAAAGTGTCGTGCTCTGTAGAAGAAGTTGTAAATTGGTTTATGAAATTTGAGATAGAGGAAAAAAACTGAGGGTGGCCGTGCCAAAAGGCACCTGCCGAAAAACGATTAACGTTTTCAAGGAAACTGCTAATAGGTTCCTTAAAGGATAACCTATTAACGTTTTGAGAACTGAGGACTACGGCGCGCTTTACGCTTACCTGGTTTCTTACGTTCAACAACACGTGAATCACGAGTAAGCATACCCATTGGTTTCAGTGTTGCACGGAAAGACTCGTCATAAGAAACGAGTGCACGTGAGATACCGTGGCGAAGTGCGTCAGCCTGGCCGCTGAATCCGCCGCCAAGAGTCGTAGCAACGATATCTACAGATGTGTCTTGTTTTGTCAGTGAAAGCGGCTGAGTAACACGAAGCTTTTTCGCTTCGAGTCCACCAAGCCATGCATCCAAAGAGAGACCGTTAACAGTGATCTTGCCACTGCCCGGAGTCAACCATACTTTTGCGATAGACGATTTACGTCTTCCTGTTGCATATGTTTTTGCCATCTGAATAATCCTTACTTAGCAATCTGTGCAGAGTGAGGGTGTTCACCGCCTGCATATACTTTAAGCTTTTTAAGCATCGTACGACCAAGCTTTGTCTTTGGAAGCATACCGCGAGTAGCCAGCTTGAACAGTTTTTCCGGGTTATTAGCCAGCATATCTGTCATCTTTTCACTCTTAGTACTACCGAAGTAGCCACTGTGTGTGAAATACTCTTTATTAGCGATCTTACCGGCGCCTTTAAAGTTAACCTTAGAAGCGTTAACGATAACTACGTAATCGCCACAATCAACATTTGGTGTAAAATACGGCTTGTCTTTACCGCGAAGGCGTGTAGCCACTTCAGTAATAAGACGACCGAAAGTTTTGCCTTCAGCATCGATCAAAATCCAGTTTTGCTCGATTTGTTCAGGCGTTGCAATTTTTGTAAATTTCATCTTGCGACCTTTCAAACTCTGTCATAAAGTGGCGAAATTATACTTACTTATACTTATATCTTACTTAATTTAAGTAATATATAAGATATCAGACCTCTACCAGCCGTACGCCATCAGGGAGCAGGTAGCAGAGGTAGCCTTCGACACTGCCGCCCGTGATCTCTGCAACCGCACTCTTATAGAAACCGACCTGCTTCAAATGTGACGCGCTGTGTGACATGGAGCTTTTATAATCAATGACGATCCACTTCTCCTCT
>JBFEWT010000174.1:0-3415 GCA_041546225.1 Sulfurimonadaceae bacterium | reverse complement strand
TAGGCGACACGCCCGGCGATGGAGAGGTCACGGTCGAACCACGGGTTAAGCAGCAGGCCGCCGTAAGGCTCCACTCCCAGCTGGATGAGGCCGCTTTTTGCGATGACCGGGTTGGGTTTTATCTTCAGGTTAGGCGAGTCGGTGTGCGCCCCCACCATAAGATAAGACGATGGCGGCTGCTTCGGGTAGGTAAAGGCGATGATGGAGGAGTCGTTGCGCGTCACAAAATAGCGCGCTCCCGCTTCCAGTTTCCATGAAGCCCGCTCATCGAGTCTCTCAAAGCCTGCGTTTTGCAGCATACCCGCCATGTTTGCCACCGCGTGAAACGGCGTCGGTGAAGCATCCAGAAACCCTAGAAGTGCTCCGTTAAAATCCTCTTTTTCCAACTCTATTTCCTCATATCTGTAATTTTATTGATGATAGCCTGATTACGTCCGTAACGGGCATAATAGAGAGAGTCCCTGCCCTCATTGTCTACCTTCCCCGCATCCGCACCGTTTCTTACCAGCATCTCCACCATCGCCCCATCGCCGCGTTTTGCCGCCAGATGCAGCAGCGTAACCCCTTCTCCGTCGACACTGTCGACATCATACCCCTGATCGATAAGCGCCTCTACCGCCGCGACATTGCCCGTCTCGACAACGGTATGGATATAGCCCAGTTTCGGGATATAACGCGAACTCCTCTGCGCATCGAGCAGCAGTTTGATCGTTTTGATGTGGTTGCGCCCTATGGCCACCGCGAGCGGCGTATACCCCGCTTCGTTTTCACTATAGAGGTCCGGGCTGTACTCGAGCAGCAGACGGACGATGGAGAGGCGTCCGATACGCGATGCGATATGCAGCGCGGTCTCGCCTTTTTCGTTCGTAGCGTTTATGTCCACGCCCTGCTCAAGCAGTGCGGCTATCTTATGGTTGTTAAGCGAAGCGACGGCATCATGAAGCTCCCCGGCGATCAACGGAAGGGTAAGTACCAGGATCGCCAGGAGTTTCATTACGCCACGTCCACGCCTGTAAACTGACTCAGCTCTTCAAGCACTTTGTTGTCGACCCGTATCGCCGAGTCGATCACAATGTTCTGAAGTTTCGAGACGATGGTCAGTTTCAGCGGCCGGTTGCCCGGATGCCGCCTGACCAGACGGTAAAGTTCTTCTAGCCGCTCGGTGTCTCGGTGCAGGTGAACCCGCAGCATCAGCGGCTCCGGCGGCTTCTCGACGATCTTCGTCTCGACCTTCTTGGACTCCTTCTTCACCTCTTTAAGCGTAAAGATCTTCATGACACTGATGCGGGTGAACATCTCCGTATGCGTGATCTTGACCTTGAATGCGACCGGCTCTTCAAGGTCCATCTCCTGCAGCTGATCGAGCTTGTCGCTGAAGAGCATCACCTCGATATTGCCGTGGAAGTCCATCAGGTTCACGATACCGAAGGCGTTGCCCTTCTTGGAGATCTTCTTCGTGATCTCCTCCACCTTGCCGATGAAGATCGCCGTGGAACCGTCGGCGATGTTCTCGATGTCGCTTGAGAGCGTGTATTCAAGCTCGTCTATCTGCTCGCGGTAGGAGTCAAGCGGGTGGCCCGAGACGTAGAAGCCCAGCGTCTCTTTCTCGAACTCCAAAATCGCCTTGAGGTCATACTCAGGCGCGTTTTTGAGCTGCAGGTCGACCGTGGTCACCTCGGTATCGTCACCGAAGAGGCTGAACTGCGCATCTTTTTTAAGCGACGCGGCGCTCTTGGCCGTCTCCATGACCGTCTCCATCTGATCAAGCAGCGCTTTTCGCGACCAGCTGAAGCAGTCGAAACCGCCTGCCTTGGTGATGGACTCGAGGACCTTCTTGTTCACCTTCTGCGGTTCGATGCGGTTGACGAAGTCGCGCATGTCGACGAACTCGCCCTCTTTGCGGACCTCAAGGATAGACTTGACCGCCGAAGAGCCCACACCCTTGATGGCCCCGAGTCCAAAGAGGATGTAATCGTTCTCATCCTCGGTCGTCGGCGAGAACTCCATGTAGGACTTGTTGATGTGCGGCGGTGCAAGCTCGATGCCCATGCGTTTCGCCTCGTCGATATACTTGACGACCTTGTCGGTGTTGTCGCGCTCTGAGGTGAGCAGTGCGGCCATGAACTCCTGCGGGTAGTAGGTCTTGAGCCATGCCGTCTGGAAGGTGACCATCGCGTAGGCCGCCGAGTGGGATTTGTTGAAACCGTAGCCGGCGAACTTCTCGATCAGGTCGAAGAGCTGCGACGCGGTCTTGTAGTCGTACCCCTGCTTCTGCGCCCCTTCGGAGAACTCTGCATTGTAGACGGCCATGTCCTTCTTCTTACCCATAGCACGGCGGATAATATCCGAGTAGCCGAGGCTGAAACCGCCGATGGTCTGAACGATCTGCATGACCTGTTCCTGGTAGACGATGACCCCGTAGGTCGGTTTGAGGATCGGCTCCATCGTATCGAAGGTGTACTCGATCGCCTCGCGGCCGTGCTTACGCTCGATAAAGCTGTCGAGCATACCTGACTCCATAGGGCCCGGACGGTAGAGTGCCAGGACCGCAATGAGGTCTTCGAAGTTCGAAGGCTTGAGGCGCTTGTTAAGATCCTGCATACCCGAACTCTCTATCTGGAACATACCCACCGTCGCACCGGTCTGGATAACGCGGTAGACTTCCGGGTCATCCACGTCGGTCTTGTGCCAGTCCACTTCGACATCGTGGCGCAGTTTTACCAGTTTCAGCGCATTGTCGATAACGTCGAGGGTCTTCAGACCCAAAAAGTCGAACTTGATCAGGTCGACATCTTCGAGGTAGTTGAGCGAGTACTGGGTGACGAACGTCTCCTCGCCGCTTGGCTTGTAGATAGGCGTCTTATGCCACAGTTCATCGTTGGAGATGACCACGCCCGCGGCGTGCATCCCGGCATTGCGCTTAAGCCCTTCAAGTTTCTTGGCGAACTCCCATACACGCGCTACCTGCGGGTCGGTATCGATGAGCTCTTTGATCTTCGGCTCTTTCTGGAACGCGCCCGGGACCAGTTCGCCCTTTTTCATCTTGCCGTTGAGGGTGATACCCAGTTCGTCGGGGATGAGCTTTGCCATCTTGTCCGCCTGCGCCAGCGGCATGTCAAGGACGCGCGCGACGTCGCGGATGACTCCTTTTGCCAGAAGCGAACCGAACGTGATGATCTGTGCCACCTGGTCGCGCCCGTACTTCTCGACGACATAGTCGATGATCTCGCCGCGGCGCGCCTGCATGAGGTCCATATCGATATCGGGCATCGACACACGTTCGGGGTTGAGAAAACGCTCGAAGAGCAGGTCGTACTTCATCGGGTCGATGTCGGTGATCTCCAGCGCGAACGCGACAAGGCTTCCCGCTGCGGAACCGCGCCCCGGTCCGACGGCGATGCCCATCTCTTTGGCG
>JBFEWT010000121.1:0-6701 GCA_041546225.1 Sulfurimonadaceae bacterium | reverse complement strand
CTTTGAGAGCGACGATCTTCTTGAGCAGCAAATGATAGACTAAAATGCCGAAAAGTATGAAAAAGAGTACCCATGCAGCCAAAGAAAGTGCGAAGATGTGGTACGTGGTGTTTTCGATCTGGGCGATATTGGAGGCGTAGTCGTACTCTAGAAAAAGGTAGCCATGACGGGTTTGATCTTCAGTCCCGGGACCCAGGGGCAGTGTCACAGGGACGACGGCATGAAGCTGATAGGGAATCTCCCCGGTATGGAGCTGCGGCGCCATGCTTTTGGGATTATTGTTGTAGTCTTGTTCAAGTTGTATGGAGCGGATGCTGGCCAGTGCATGGCTTCGATGCGTTTTTGAAGAGAGATGCAGAAGCTCTTTATCCGCATCAAAAATCGCTGCCATACGGATGTTATTGTCACCGACGTGCAGCATCTTGATCTCCTGCTCAACGGCAGAAATATTATCCTGGCGATAGAAGTTGTTGATCGTTCCCTGTATCTTTGTGACCCGTTTTGTCAGAAGCGAATGCACGGCGGACTCTTCATGCTTGATGGACTCCGGGAGCGTGACCATAAAGGTCTGGATAACGAAGAAGGTAAGGGAGAGGATAAATATCAAAGGAGTGATGATATGTATCGACAGGGCTGCGGAGAAATCAGTAAAGCGCTTCAAGTATCTCCTTCTCGACCAGAGGTGATACAGAGGCATCGCCATTGCGCTCAGACTGGATCAGGATGGCATAGATACTGGCTTGCAGCTGGGTATACGCATCACTGAGCAGAAAGGTTTTTGATGCCTGTTTATCGGGAAGTCCGAGCAGGTCGAACTGGCTGTTTAAATGGGCCGAATCGATCTGCAGAAGTTCTGCAAGATAGTTGTAGGCGGCAGGCTCTTTGGCCGTGATGTCACCCGCTGCACGGAACCATGCATCAAGCAGTCCGGCGATCTTTTCCGAATGCTGCATCAGAAAACTTTTGCGTGTGACAAGCACGTCGATGATCTCGCCGGGTATATGCGAACTGTCGAAAAGGGTGACGCCGCCATGTTGGTTCAGTCTGGAGATGACCGGTTCAAAGGTAATGACACCATCGACCTCTTTTTTCAAAAAAGCTTCGGCATGTTGATGCAGTGCAAGGGGCTGCGTGCTGATATGTGCTTTGTCAAGCTGTGCCTTGGCAAGGATGCGTTCGAGCATATAGGTCCCTACGGCACCGTATTCGTAGCCGATGCGTTTTCCTTTGAGCTCGGAGAGGGCGTTAATGCCCTCATGGACGACAAGGGCATCGGCACCGTTGGAGAAGTCCAAAACGGCGAGAATGATGATCTCGTCATCGTATTTGGTAAGCTGGAGGGTCTCATCAAGGGTAAGGCATGCGATGTCAAGGGCGCGGTTTTGGAACAGTCGAACGTTTTCGGTGTTATTGGGCAGCTCGATCAGGTCAAAGTCTCCCTTCTGCAGATAGCGCTCCTGGGCCCAGAAAAGCGGCTGGTAGCCTATCCATTCATTAAGCCCGATGCGCAACGGCGCCTCTTCACGATGACTGTATGAACACCCGCTCATTGCGCCAAGCAGCATAAACATAAAGGCGATGGCGAGCATAGGATGCAGTGTCGAACGCATGAAAACCTTTGGTGTACATTTTACTATTTTAAATTCTTATAGAATATCTATTTATCCTTTTAAAAATTTGAAACAGGAATAACTAATCGGTTGGTTTATAGCGCTATTCAGATGGTATAATGGCACTCCTGAAACACTCTGCTTTTGAGTCTCAGACGCTTCGCGTCAATGTCCCGGTAGCTCAGCTGGATAGAGCATCGGATTCCTAATCCGAAGGCCGTGCGTTCGAATCGCATCCGGGACACCACCTCCTTGTTTCTTACGTTATACTATCCACACTATTTTTATAAGAGAGTTTTCAATGAGAGCCGTATTGCAGCGTGTGAGCAGTTCATCTGTAACAGTTGATGGTGAAGTCGTCGGATCGATCGCCCGGGGTTTGAACGTCTTGCTGGGCGTGATGGACGGTGACGGCGAAGCACAGATGGATAAAGCGCTGCAGAAGATCATACACCTGCGTATTTTCCCCGACGATGCGGGAAAGATGAACCGCTCGCTGCTCGATATCGGCGGCGAGATGCTGGTGGTGTCGCAGTTTACGCTTGGCGCCTCGGTAAAGAAGGGGCGCCGCCCTTCGTTTGAACATGCCGCACTGCCGCAGGAGGCGCAGCGGCTGTATGACTATTTTTGTACCGAAGCCTCAAAACAGTGCCGGGTCGCAACCGGACGTTTCGGTGCCAACATGCAGGTCTCCATCGAAAACGACGGTCCGGTGACGATCATCATCGATACGAAGGAGCTGTAGATGCTGCAATGGTTTCAACGGAACTTCACGCTGCCGGTCATTCTGCTTCTGCTGGCGAACCTGATGCCGCTGTACGGAGTCTGGTTCCTTGGGTGGGGTGTCTTTGAACTCATCTTGATCTACTGGTTCGAGAATGTCATCATTGGCGTGCTGAACATCTTCAAGATGGCCCTTGGGCGTGCTGCTACCCCGCTGGGAGTGGGGGAGAAACTCTTCTCCATCCCTTTCTTCATGTTCCACTACGGTATGTTCACGATGGTGCACGGGGTCTTTGTCGTAGCGCTGTTCGGGCCTGAAGGGATGCAACAGAATGCCCAAGGGCCTTTCGATGTGATTTTCATGAACGATTTTACCTCCATCGAGGGCTTTGCTGTGGCGCTGATGCTGCTGGTGCTCAGCCATGCCACCGCTTTTTACTGGGACTTCATACGCAACGGCGCCTATACACACAGCAGTGTCAAAACGCTGATGCATGAACCCTATAATCGGGTACTCGTGCTTCACCTCACCATCATCTTCGGCGGTTTTGCGGTCATGGCGCTGCAGGAACCGCTGTGGGCACTGGTGGTGATGATTGTAATTAAGGTCATCGTCGATATTATTTCACTTAGAAAAAGTGAAAAACGGGAGGTCAGCCATGGTTAAAGTCGCCGCGGTCCAGATGCAGATGAGTAGTGAGAAGAGCAGCAATCTTGAGCGGGCCGAAGCAATGGTGCGCGAAGCCGCACGCAACGGTGCACAGATTGTTTTGTTGCCCGAGCTGTTTGAAGGGCACTACTTCTGCAAGGATATGGACGAGAAGTATTTCGCATGGGCCAAAGCACGTGAAGGCAATCCGATCATCGCGCGCTTTGCCGCCGTGGCGAAGGAGCTGGAAGTCGTTCTGCCCGTGAGCTATTTCGAGAAGGCGGGCGAAGAGTATTTCAACTCGCTGGTCGTCATCGATGCCGACGGCACGGTCATGGAGAACTACCGCAAAACGCATATCCCCTGCGGACCGGGGTATGAGGAGAAGTTCTACTTCAAACCCGGCGACACCGGTTTCAAGGTGTGGCAGACGCGTTATGCCAAGGTGGGGGTAGGTATCTGCTGGGACCAGTGGTTCCCCGAAACGGCACGCTCACTTGCGCTTATGGGTGCAGAGCTCATCTTCTACCCTACGGCCATCGGCAGCGAGCCGGAGATACATGTCGATTCAAAAGATCACTGGCAACGGGTGCAGATGGGGCATTCCGCGGCCAACACGGTACCGGTCATCGCGGCAAACCGCATCGGTGAAGAGGCGGGGGAGAGCTGCAGCCTGACCTTCTACGGCTCTTCGTTCATCACGGATTATACCGGCGAGAAGATCGCCGATGCTTCGCGCGACGCAGAAGAGATCGTCTATGGGGAGTTCGACCTTGAAGCGATAGCGCAGGAGCGGGAGTACTGGGGTCTTCTGCGCGACCGCAGGCCCGAGTGCTACGCGACGCTCTGCAAGCGGTCGTAACAGGCTCTTTCGCAGCCGTATCCCACCTGCAGCGATGCGCGTTTTTGCATAGCTGGAACCCTTTTTGCTTTTATGTCCCAATTAAGACTAGCAAGGGGAAGGTATGGAAATTGTACTGCAGAACAATTTAATACTCATCCGAACCGGTTTCAGTACGCTGCAAGAGGCGTGGATGACCGGATTCTTGAGCAAGCATGCACAGGATATGCTCTTTTTGCCAAAAGCGGTACTTGTCTTCAACAACGACATGCTGCTTGAAGAGCGCGAATCCTTTTTGCATGCATTGAGCGAACGTTACGCACAAGAACATGAACTGAGCGAAAAGTTCTTTATCCGTTCCATGCTGCGTTATGCCAGACAGCCCATCAAGATTGAACTGGACACGCTCGAAGAACCTGAAAGCGTGACGGTGGAGCTTTATGCCCATAATGCCGAAACGGTCGTGGCGTCGCTCTATGCGCCGAACCAGTGGGTCATCAGTTTCCTGCGTTCGCAGCTTGACCTTTATGTACGCGAGACAAGCGATACCTCTATTGTGCTCGATGTCTCTGAGATGCGCGCCAAATCACGCCTGGAGCGTGCCCTCAACAAACGCCACATCCTGCATTTTCATATCCAGTACCGTTACGATGCCCGCTTTATGCAGCGCCTCTATGGGGATTTTGCAGGCTTTGACTTTGAGGATGAAGAGCATGAAGATGAGCGCATCGACGAGATGATGCACTACTATACGGTGCTCGAATGCCCGGTAGGCGCAAGCCAGGACGCCCTTAAGCGCAGTTACAAGAAACTGGTCAAAGTCTACCATCCCGACCGTGTCTACTGCGAGAACACGGATATGGTGAACCACTATACCCAGAAGTTCCAGCTGCTCCAAGAGGCTTATACCGCCCTGCGTATTGTCAGCTAGTCTGCGCAGCGTAAAGGCTTTGAATGATTGACGGTGTTATCAAATACGAGATCACGCTCGAAGCGGATGAGACATGCATAGACGAAACACTGTTTGCCCCCATGGAGCGTGTCCGCGAAGAGCTGATCGCCCTGCGCCTTATCGGGGAGAGCCCCGAAGGTATCGGTTACGGCAACCTGAGTGTCAGAGCCGAAGGCGCATCTTTTTATATCACCGCGACGCAAACGGGGAATCTCGCCTCCCTTGAACCGAAGCATTACCCCCTGGTTGAGCGTTATGACTTCAGTGCGTTTACCCTTCATGCCCGCGGCAGCTGCAAACCCAGCAGCGAAGCACTCAGCCATGCGGCCATCTATCATCTGAGCGATGAGATCAACAGTGTCATCCATATTCATAACGATGCACTCTGGCGCTTTATGCTCGATGCCGGTATGCTCAAGACGACCGCCGAGTACGGTACCGCCAAGATGACCGAAGAGATCTTCGAACTCTACGGCAGCAAAGCGCCGCTTGAAAACAACCTCTTCGTCATGGAGGGGCACGACGGGGGCATCATCGCTTTCGGACGTACGCCCAACGAAGCGCTTATGGTTTTGCTGAGGCTGGTCGGAACATACCTTGAACGCTGAGCGCCGCCGTATTTTAGGCATTGACCTTGGCGGCTGTATGAGCGGTAACAGCGCCTACGTCATCGCCGACGTGGGCAGCGGGGGCATGCATATCGTCGAGGCTGTCAAAGAGCCCAGACACAAAAGCCATGTGGCGTGCGAAGCCTATCTGCTGCAGATGCTGAAAAAGCACAAAGTAGACGCGATCGCCGTGGATGCACCGCTTTCGCTTCCGAGAGCACTTGTCGATGCCGCCTATGAGGGGCCGCCCCGCGAAGGCAGCGGAGAGATAATAAATCCCTACCTTTTTCGCTATACTGACTATTGGCTTTACAAGCGTTTCGGCCTTAAACCGATGCCGCCCGCAGGTGATCGCATCGGCCGGCTGACGGCACGGGCGATCTCCTTGCTGCAGAAGCTTGATTACCGTTTCCCCGAAGCGGAAATAGAGGGGAGGCGTATCCCGTTTTACGAGGTCTATCCCAAACAGATCGCCCATGCTCTGGGGGAAGCGGCCTATAAAAAAGATGCCGCCGCCCTGCTGGAGATACTCAAGCCGGACAAGGCGATGGAAGATGAGCATCTTGTCGATGCCCTGCTGTGCTGTTACGCGGGCTACAAGATAGTGGAGGGCAGCAGTGTGATGCCTCCGGCGGGGGTGGAGCAGGAGGGATGGTGTTTCCCCGTTGTTTCCGGGCCGCTTGAGAGTTAAGGGAGCGAAAATGCGGAGTTTATGGTGGTCACTGTGTTTGGCAACGACGCTGTTTTCCCAAACACTGCCGCTCTATTTTGAAGGCAATACGCATATATCCGATCGCACACTCTATGAGACCGTCGGTCTGGATCAACCCTATTTTTACGAGTTTTGGAGAAAAGATCCCGCCGTGGAGATAAGCGGGGTTGCGCTCTTGTCCGAAACGATAGAGATCTTTTACCGATCGCGCGGTTTTTTCCATGTGATCGTCTCCGTTGAAAAAAGCAGTGAGCGATCCGTCATACGTATCGAGGAGAATGCGCCTATACGCATTAGCGATATACAGAGTATCTCTCAGCTTGACCTTTCCGCGGCGATCGGACTCAAAGAGGGCGATATTTTCGATGCCGAACTTTTTGCAGAGAGTAAAAAGGCGGTACGCAACCATTATGCCGAGCAGGGGTATTGCAATGCGCAGCTTGATGCCAAGGCATGGATAGACATTGAGACGGACAGGGCGTACCTGCTCTACGAGGTGACACCGCAGCACGAATGCCGTTTCGGTACGGTGAGTATTCAGCCGCCGCCTAGCGTAGAGGAGTGGATCATCGTGTCGCAGCTGGATTTCGAGGAGGGGGAGCCCTT
>JBFEWT010000197.1:0-2845 GCA_041546225.1 Sulfurimonadaceae bacterium | reverse complement strand
GAGGAGATCGCGCAGTTCATGTGTGCGCGGATGATGGAGAACGACCTTTTCTACTCCGCCAGCGACGCCGATACCGACGGTGCAGAGGGCAAATACTTCGTCTACACCCGCGACGAGCTGCTCGGCGCACTGCAGAGCATTGGCATAACGGGCGATGAAGCCGAACAGAAGTGTATCCGCCTCAGCGCTACCGCCGAAGGAAACTTCGAAGAGAGCAACGTCCTGCGTTTTCCCGATGCGCAGCGCGAGCCGTGGTTTGATGCGCTAAAAGCTCCCCTGCTCAAGATACGCGACGAACGGACCTACCCTTTCATCGACCGCAAGGTGCAGGTCTCGTGGAACGCCATGATGGTCAAGGCGCTCTTCATACTCGGGAATGTCGATGCGCGCTATACAGAGCAGGCGCGCAAAAGCCTCAAAGCCCTTAGTGAGACGATGATACTCGAAGGCGAACTCTACCATTCGACGCTCATCAACAAACCGCCCAAGGTCAAAGCCTTCCTCGAAGATTACGCCTACCTCGGTACCGCGTTCATAGAGGCCTATCAGCAGACATTTGATGAGAGCTATCTCATCGAAGCGCAGCGACTGGCAAACTTGGCGCTGGAGCGCTACTACGACAGCGGCAGGTGGTTCTTCAGCAAAGGCGAGTTCGTCACCGAAGCCGACACCTCCGACAGCTCCTACCCGGGTGCCATAGGCGTCATCGTCGACCTGCTGCTCTCACTGGGCATACTGGTCGATGAAAAGTACCGCCACTTCGCCTTCAAAACACTGGAGTACTACTCGGCAAAACTGATGAAGACACCCATCTACTTCCCCTACCTCTGCAACCAGGCACTGCGCTACGTCAACGGCGAACGCCTTGTCAAATCCGACAGACAGAGACTTCAGGGCAACCGCCTGGCGTTGCAGAAACTGCGCTACCCCTACACGCAGTGCAAACCCGAAGCGTCAGAAGAGTTCATGGTCTGCGGGGCCCAAAGCTGTTTTGCAGCGACAAAGCAGCTTGAAGAGCTTGACGAGCTGATCAGCAGCTCTTTCTAGGTACGTTCCCCGGGTGTAGAGGTGCCGACAGAGCCTGCGGCATCCGTCACACACATTATCACTAAACTGTAAAATTATTTAACAGCGATAGATACTTTGTCATTCAAACTCTTTTTAATCATCCATTGCATACAATTTATGCACTTGAGTAAAGGGAACGTAATGCCAAACGACACGATTCTGGTTATTGACGACAACAGCACGAACCTGCAGCTGTTGCATGCCATTCTCGGTGATGAAGGCTACAACGTTGTCGGGGTGACGAGCAGCCGCGACGCCTTTACTATACTCGAAAACAATCCGCCGGACCTTATACTGCTCGATATCATCATGCCCGACGCCAACGGCATCGATGTCTGCAGAGAGTTCAAGGCAATACCCGCGATCGCCCATATTCCCGTTATCTTCATCAGTTCGCAAGAAGATATCCGTGAAAAGGTCACTGCCTTTGAAGCGGGCGGCGTAGACTACATCACCAAACCGTTTGAAGCACAGGAAGTGCTTGTGAGGGTAAAGACGCACCTGACACTTTTCCATCTGCAGCAGAGCCTTAAGCAGAAGAACGAAGAGCTGGAGGTCAGCAAACAGACCATTTTGCGCCAGCAGGAGCAGATGGCGGTGCAGTCGCGTTTTTCGACCATGGGTGAGATTCTGAACCTCATCGCCCACCACTGGCGCCAGCCCCTCTCTGTCATAAGTACCATCGCGACGAACGTATTGATCAAACAGAGTTTCGATACACTGGACAATGATATAATCGCTGATACGCAAAACCGCATCATCAACCATGTACAGGCGCTTTCGAGCACCATTGACAAGTTCAGCGACTTCTTCAAGCCCGATGTCATTACCGAGACCACCATCGGAAACATCCTGCAAAACGCCGTTACACTCAGTGAAAGCCTCAGCGATATGCATAAAGTACCTATAATCGCAGACACCGGCGATATAGCGGACTTAACGCTCTCAACCTATGAGAATGAAGTCGTACAGGTCATTGTCAGCCTCATCGTCAATGCGATCGAAGCCTCCGTCATCAGAAAGACCAACGATCCGAAAGTCCTTCTTTCAGGAAAGGCTGAAGAGAAGTGCATTATCATAACCGTAAGCGACAATGTCGGGGGGATCCCCGAAGAGAAGCTCGATGAGATCTTTCTGCCCTACTACTCCACCAAAGAGAAGCAGGTGGGTACGGGCCTTGGGCTCTACATGGCAAAGATGGTCGTCGAAAAGCATTGTCACGGGATGCTCACTGTAAAAAACAGTGAGGAAGGGGCCGAATTTACGCTCAGACTGCCAAAGGTGCTGGATGCTGAGACGGAGACACAAGTATTTAACTAGCGCAAGGAGCACTCTTGGGAACTAAACGTACCATGTTGGAAAACGAGTTAAACGAGGGAAGCGCTTTAACGGAAATCACACATCCTGACAGACGAAAAAAAGATGAGAAGAAAGCGCGTAAAGAACGCCGAAAGAAGCAATCAAAAAAGAACCGTGTAGCCGTATGGATCAAAAAAGAGGTCTTAGAGTATGAAGCGGAACTCCAGAAGCTGCAAATAGAACTGCTCAAACTGCAAAACCACATCAAAGATCGGGGGCTTAAACTCCTGATGATCTTCGAGGGGCGTGACGCTGCAGGCAAAGGCGGTACCATCAAGCGCATCACCGAACACATCAATCCCCGCGGCGCACGGGTGGTAGCACTCGACAAACCTTCCGACATCGAACGCACCCAGTGGTATTTTCAGCGCTACAGCCACCACCTCCCCTCTGCGGGAGAGATCGTCCTCTTCGACCG
>JBFEWT010000028.1:0-21211 GCA_041546225.1 Sulfurimonadaceae bacterium | reverse complement strand
CCTTCTATTCATACAATACGTCTATATGGCATCAGCAATAGGTAAAGACCTTGTCGGCATCCGCCAGAACGGGTATCTTCTGCTCTATCACATTCAATGCAGTATGGCATCTAATTCCTCGAGGTTAGCCTAGTGGGGTAACAACTACATGATCACGAAATGTGATATATAACGAATTAGGAGATTACATGAAAAAATTCATCGCACCTTCAATGTTATGGATGGGGCTGGCCTGTGCCGGAAGCTCTTTCGCATTAACGACAGACCAGAACTTTACGGCCCAGGATCTGGCCAATACGATCCTGGGCAGCGGCGTAACTATCTCTAATGTCAGCTACACCGGTGTAGATCGTGCAGCCGGCATCTTCAACGACGGTAACGATTCCATCGGTTTTGACAGCGGTATCATTCTCAGCAGCGGCAACATCGCCAATGCCGTGGGGCCAAATACTTCAGACAGCAAAACTACCGGCAATGCGGTTCCCGGAGATGCCGACCTGAACACACTGATCCCGGGATACTCAACGCGCGATGCGGCGGTCCTCGAGTTTGACTTTGTCGTCGATATCGTTCCCGGCGGTTCGCTCGAGCCTACACCGGTCACTTTCCAGTATGTCTTCGCATCTGAAGAGTACAACGAATATGTCAATACGAGCTTCAACGATGTTTTCGGTTTCTTCCTCAACGGAACCAACATCGCTCTACTTCCAGGTACATCCATTCCTGTAGCTATCAACACCGTTAACAGCGGTAACCCGTATGTTGCCGGCAGCACACCGACAGCCGTTTATTACCGCAATAACGACCTCGATGATGGCGGCGGTTCTATCGACACGGAGATGGACGGGCTTACCGTGGTATTGAATGTCCAGTTTGACGCCGTACCGGGCGAAGTCAACCATATGAAACTTGCCATCGCCGATGCCGGCGATTACAGCTGGGATTCTAACGTCTTTATCAAATCAGGCAGCTTCACTATTGATCTTATCGATACCGATCTTGACGGGATTCTTGATATTGAAGACAACTGTCCGCTTATAGCCAATCCGGGGCAGGAAGATTATGACAACGACGGATTCGGCGATGTCTGTGACGAGGAGATCTCTATCAGCCTCAACAAGATCACCGGCGGCGGTGCAGTCATGTCTCATCCGAATGCACTCGACGGTTCGACCAACCCGAACAGTTTCGGTCTCAACGTCACCAGAGAGCCGCTTGGCGTTCGTGTGCATGTCGAATATAACGACCATGTCAAAACCGTCAGCGCTGAAGATGCCAGCCCGCTGCAGATCCACATCAACGGTTATGCAAGCGGCGTGTACGAGCTTGAAAACGGTATCGAGTTCGATATTCCGTGTACAGTCCGCAAACTCAAGCCCGATAACAACCGCGAACTCAACTACTGCCATATCCGAATTCAGGATAACTCGCAGCCAGGTACGGGTAACGCTAAAAAAGGTACGCCTGCCGATCAGTTCTACCTGGAAATTGTTGACGGTCCGCAGTCTCCGTACAGCTCAGGTCCGGTCGATATTATCAGAGGTAATATCAAAACGCATTAATTGCACATGCCTGCGGTTCACCCGCAGGCCACCTCCTCCCTTCTTTGCAACATCGGTCCTTTTCTTCCTGCAATCCACTTGATAAAACAGCTATAATAATAAATATACGATGCTTCTAAAAGGAGTCTGGATGGCTGTTGGATTTATCTATGACCCGATTTTTCTCAAACACGATACCGGCTTTGGGCACCCTGAATGTGCGGACAGGCTTCGTTCTATCCTGCACCATATTGAACCGATAAAAGAGCAACTGCTTTGGATTGAGCCCATCCGTATCTCCCGCGATCTGCTTGAAAACGTACACCCCGATGAACACATCGAACTCGTCGAGCTCTCGTCCAATGCCGGCAGCGCCATCGATGCCGATACGCAGACCTCCCCGGACTCCTACCAAGCCGCACTCAAAGCCGCGGGTGCAGGTATCAGTGCCGTTGATGCCGTCGCATCGGGAAAAGTGTTCAGTACCTTTGCCGCGGTACGTCCGCCGGGCCACCATGCGACCACGCACCGCTCCATGGGCTTCTGCCTCTTTAACAACATCGCCGTGACCGCGCGTTATGCGCAGGAGGCAGGGTATGAGAAAGTGTTTATTGTCGATTTTGACGTGCACCACGGCAACGGTACGCAGGAGATATTCTATGATGACCCGACGGTCTTTTACTTCAGTACGCACCAGTTCCCCTCCTATCCCGGGACAGGCGGTTCGGATGAGACAGGCAGCGGTGAAGGCGAAGGCTTTACGCTCAATGCTCCCCTGTTCGCGGGCAGCGTTGACGACGATATTATCCCCGTCTATGAAGAGACACTCCATGAAGCCGTCGAAGCGTTTGACCCAGATATCATTCTTGTCTCCGCAGGGTATGACCTGCACCGCGCAGACCCGCTTGCCTCACTGGAGATTACGACGGAGGGGGTCGCCGCCATCGTTGCGGCCATTATGGACTCCTCAGATGTGCCGAAACTCTTTTTTCTCGAAGGGGGATATAACCTCGAGGCGCTTGGAGAGTGTGTCGCAAGGACACTGAAGGTCATGATGGAGTTTGATCTTTCTACAGACTCTTAATGGTCTCGTGCAAGACGGAAACCGTTCTTTTTACTGCGAAGGAACTGCAGCAGTCTGAAACGCTTGCTGCTGTTCATATGGGTGGCGTAGCTTCCGTAACCGCCGCCGCGCAGTACTTTTTTAAACCCGCCTTTGCGCGCCGAACCATCCAGCGGTGCCTTCCTGTAATCATTAACGTACCCGTCTTCGCACCACTCCCAGACATTTCCGTACATATCGTAAAGACCCCACGCGTTAGCCTGCTTCTGCCCTACGACATGGGTCACATTGCCCGAGTTATATTCATGCCATGCATGCTTGTCAAGTTCCCCGACTGCTTCGCCGAAGCTGTACGATGTTGTCGTACCCGCGCGCGCCGCATACTCCCACTCTGCTTCGCTTAACAAACGGTATTTTTTCCCGCTCTGTTCGCTCAGCCACTGCGCATAGGAGGTGGCATCTTTCCAGTTGACGCCGAGTACCGGACGTTTTCCCCGTCCCCAGTAGTAGTCATCGGGACATTGTACGCCTGCGCTTTTGCAATACAGGTCATATTCATCGAACGTCACCTCATAGATGCCTACATCGAATGCATAGGCAATCTCAACAGTATGCAACGGCTGTTCATCCTTCTCCAGCTGCGAACCCATGACAAAGCTGCCGGGCTTCAACGTAACCATGGGCGGTTCGATGTAGCTGCCTTTATCTACAAAACCTGCCGGTACTATCGCATCTGCAAGGACCTCGCTCTGATCTTTGACCGACTTTGCCATCAACGGTAGACACAAAACCATCAGCAGTATCACTCCCCGTTTCATACGTTCTCCTTATCGCTCTTTTAATATGATAGCCAAACTCCCTCTTTTTATCATCACATTCTGCTATTTCAGATATTATTTCTCTTAAAGGAATATGATGCACGATTTTACATTTCACAACCCGACAAAAATCATTTTTGGAAAAGAGACAGAACATCGTATTGGTGACATACTGTACGAAGAGGGTGTTAAGAACGTCCTCTTTCTCTACGGAACAGGCTCCATCAAAAACAACACCCTCTACGATGACGTCATCGCCTCGCTGAACAAACACGGTATCGCTTACAGTGAGTACAGCGGTGTCTCATCCAATCCGACACTTGCACATACGATAGAGGGGATTGCAAAGGCCAAAGCAGACGATGTAGATGCCATTCTCTGCGTGGGAGGAGGTTCCGTACTTGATGAAGGCAAAGCGATAGCGGTCGGGGCACTCGACGATGGCGATGTCTGGGACTATTTTACCGGCAAACCCGTTACGGCCGCCCTCCCCGTATACACCATTTTGACACTGGCGGCCAGCGGCAGCGAGATGAACGGCAACAGTGTTATCACCAACACCCTGACAAACCAGAAATTCAGCTTCAGCTCTGCTCTGACCTATCCAAAGGTCTCCATTTTGAACCCTGAACTCACCTTCAGCGTCAATCCGGCCTATACGGCCTACGGTTCCGTCGATGCCGTTGCACATGTCATCGAAGGCTATTTCACCCAGGAGTCCGGTTCCGGGATCCAGGACCGCCTCTGCGAAAGCATCATCTCGTCTGTCATCGAAGCGACCGCCGTAGTCATGCAAGAGCCTGAAGATTATGATGCACGTGCACAGATCATGTGGTCGGCGACCCTCGCACTGAACGGTCTGCCGGTTACAGGATTGAAAAACTACAGCTTTCCCAACCATATGATCGAACACTCGCTCAGTGCACTCTACAACATTGCCCACGGGGCGGGACTCAGCATTGTCATTCCGGCATGGATGCAGTGGTACAAAGAGAAGAACCCCGAACGTTTTACGCGTTTTGCGAAAGAGGTATTTGGAAAGAGCAGTGCCGATGAAGGTATCGAAGCATTGAAAGCGTGGTTCCGTTCTATCGGTGCACCGGTAAGCCTTGCGGAAGCGGACATTCCCGCCTCCGACATTGATGCCATTGCTGAAAATGCCGCACAAACGGCGAAAGTATGGGGAATGAGTGAGCTTTACAGCAGCAAAGATATTGAAGAGATCTTAATGCTGGCCCGCTGATGCGGGAGAGCTACTCCGCCAGATTGACAACGATGTAAACGACTACACCGTTTTGAACCGACGGCATGAAATAGATGCGTTTGTATTCGTAATACTGCACACCCCCTATCATAATGGACTCTGCACCGTCGGGCAGATGTTCTACGATATTCCCCGGCATGTAAAGCGCGACCTCGTCGACACTCAGGGTATCGTCGGTGTCTGCCGGCTCTTCGACAACACGGTACCCGCTCGCTCTTCTGTCCCAGACATAATAGGTATGCTCATGATAGTAATAGTTCGTGCCATGCAGCGTCACGATCAGGTAGCCAAGAGGAAGTGCAGGTACGATGGCACCGATCGGCGGCCTTACGACGACATAACCATGAGGGTAATGATGGTAAAAGAGCCCATCGACATAGAAGTACGCTATCCCGCCCAGTGTCAGCGTAAAGGCTGCGGACGGAATCCTTCGGATCACATAACCCGGACGGCGGTGTGGCGGAAGCGTGACACGATGGCGGGGCTTTGAATAATGACGGACGACTTTCGTACGCGTATCGACGACGGTCCCCGGCGCCGCTCTGACGCTCTTGTTCGGAAGGCCTCCGATAATACGGACGCCCGAACGCTCTTTTGCAACCGTACGTCTTTCGTACTTCTCTCTTGCACTGTAGCGTTTTTCTGCTCTGTCGTCGCGGGAGAGACGTTTTTCTGAGCGTTCCAAATGACGTTTTTCAGCACGAAGCGTCTGCTTTTCCATATTTCGGTCGTACCGTTTTTCGGCCTTGCGCCTGTCCGATCCATCCGGCGATGCAATGACCGAGCCTGTCAATCCCAATACCAGCAGAAAAACTGTCGCAGATTTGTATCCCATGTTGGTTTCCTCCCTCTCTCTACAGCAGCAAGAGCGCTATAGGACTAAACATTAAGTATAGTCTCATCTGCAAAAAATTGCAAGAAAGGTTCGTTTACACCTACATTACGAATAAGAACAGGTAGATCATACAGCCCATTATAGACGTCAGGGTCAAAGCGGCGAAGATCCATTTTCCTATGATCCTGTGTTTTTGAAAATAGACTGCCTGAGCACCTTCGCGCTTATAGGTGATCCATGAAGCTATCACAAGGTATATCCAGCCTGCTACCGCGGCAAGTGCGATCAGGATATGCACGATGAGGAAAGCAAAGAAAAAATACTTATTGATACTGCTGTGCTTTAAAAACTCGGTAAAACCGCCGGAGATACGCACCCCCACCTCAAAGACGACAACCATGACCAGCGTCAGAGCAAGTACAGCCACCTGGCTCTTGAAGTGGCGTTCATAATCGCCCTTGACGGCAAAACGGATGGAAAAAGCGAGCAGCAGGGGAAGCAGCGCAAAGAAGAGTGTCACGATATCCATATAGAGGGCCGCTTTGGTACCAAAAAATCCGGGTTCAGCAAACATTTGCATCCTTCAAAAATAATTGTGATACTATAACAAAATTACCGCCTGTTATGACAAACGCATAAAGTTATACCGGACTTAGACTATAATATCTGAACAGACAGTTACCTATCGTAAGCATGAGGAACTCTAATGAACAAAAACTCGATCTCTCTGGTCCTTGGCGGCGGCGGAGCACGCGGACTGACGCATATCGGCGCCATTGAAGCCATCGAAGAGGCCGGTTACGATATAAAATCCATCTCCGGTACCTCCATAGGTGCCATCATCGGCGGCCTCCATGCGGCAGGAAAACTTGACCTCTACAAAGAGTGGGTCCTCTCACTGGACCGTTTTGACCTGGTAAGACTGCTCGATATTTCCCTGCTTACCAACGGGATCATACAGGGAGAAAAAGTTTTCAATAAACTTGAGACCTTTGTAAAAGACCAGCAGATAGAGGATCTCCCTATTCCCTTCAGTGCCGTAGCCACGGATATAACAGTAGGCAAAGAGTACTGGTTTCAAAAAGGTTCTCTGCTGACAGCTATGCGTGCCTCCATGGCTATTCCCAATATTTTTACGCCTGTCACAGTCAATGGGCGCGTCTATGTTGACGGCGGAGTGACCAACCCGGTACCTGTCACGCCGACCCTCTCCGATGACACAGCCTTGACTATCGCCATTCAACTCAATGGCGAAGTGGAAGAGGACCCGCTGCATGAAAAGGTCACCTATGATGCGGAGGAGTCTGCAGAGCACTCGCTTGCGACACTCATCCGTCAATACTTCTCCTATAGCGAAGAGGAGAGTATAGAACCCGAGCAGATCGAACTTGACCACCTCGATATATTTCAAAACAGCCTGGACATCATGCAAGAGAGCATAAGCCGTTTCAAACTTGCATCAACACCGCCGGATCTCACGATAGAGATACCAAAGAACATCTGCGGGATTCTTGAGTTTCATAAAGCCGAAGCCTTGATCGCTTTTGGCAAAGAGCGTACACGCAAACGCCTGAGCGCACTTGCTTCTAAACCCGTATAGTATTACCCGGATAATGCTATAATCGCACCAAACTTATAAAGGGAACAGATGGAAGACTTCGCTCAGGAAAGTATCAGGGTCGTATTGTTTATCGTTATTGCAGCGGTAGTTATCTTTGTATTGACGAAAAAGAAAAAATAAGTTATAGTTATCGAACTTTTATCACAGGAGCATCTATGATCGCGTCACCGGAAAAACTTAAGAACATTAAACAATTCGAATGTGACCGTGCATGGTTTATCGGCTTTTCAGTGGCACTTCTTTTTGGACTGATCTGGGCAGCCGTAGGTGCAAGCGACCTGCGTATCGTCTTTGTCACGGTTGCGTTCACCCTCTTCCTTCATGCAGGTGTCCGCATGGAGATGAGCGCGAGAGCACTCGATTCAGACGCGCACTAGCGGCTCTATTTGCTGACAGCCCTGTCAAGCACCTTCTCGACTGAAGCTATCTTCTGCTTCAGTCTGTTCTCATGCCCTTTTCGTATATCGAACTTTAGCGATGAGTAGACCCGCCCGCAATCGGGTTCGAGAACCTCATACGCTTTTTCAACAATATCCAGCGCATCGCGCATCGTTTCTGTCTCTATAACGGTACCCATCGGCGTCAACTGGTACGCAACACCGCTCTTGTCTATCATATCGATAATACGGCCGACATACTTGCTTTTACTCTCGCCTACGTCCGTAGGGAACATGGCAAATTCCAAAAGTACACTCATACTGTTTCCTCTGTTTTAGCGTGCAATATTATACATAGGAATCTGTAACGTGGAGTACAGAGGAGTTAAAAACTGTCAGCAGTGTTTCGATTTTACTGCTTTGAGGGAGTGAAATAGAGCGGTACAAGGGAGCCTATCTTCTCATAGATACGCTCGAAGTCCGTCGAATAGACCCGTGTCTCACCGATGGCGGTGATGAAGTTCGTATCGCGCTCCCAGCGCGGTACAAGGTGGAGGTGGATATGTTCGGCAATACCCGCGCCTCCTGCTTTGCCAAGGTTCATACCGATGTTCACGCCCTGTGCACCGAAGCCCTCTTTAAGCAGCCTGACCCCTTGTTGCGCCAATGCGCTCATGTGAAGCCATACTGCGGGGTCGAGGGCTTCGAGACTGTCCGTATGCAGGTGGGGAATGATCATAAAATGGCCGGGGGTGTACGGGTAGCGGTTCATAACGACAAAACAGTGCTCGTCACGATAAAGCACGTGCAGTTTCGCATCCTCTGACGCATGGGTGCTGATATGGCAGAAGACACACCCCTCTATGGGCTGTTCTCCGTTCACATACTCAGTACGCCACGGTGCATATAAGATCTCTTCCATGTCAGCTCCTCTACTCTCTTATTATAAAAACGCAAACACCAGATCGGGAAAGAGTATCACCAGTCCCAATCCAAGAAGCTGCAACGCTATGAACGGGATGATCCCCCTGTAGATCTCAATGGTCGAAATGGCATTGGCCGCCGCTCCTTTGAGAAAGAAGAGCGCGAGGCCGAACGGCGGGGTAAGGAACGATGCCTGCAGGTTCAGTGCGATCAGCACCGCGAACCAGACCGGATCGATGCCGAAAGCATGCATCACCGGTACGAGTATCGGGACGACGATAAACGAGATCTCTATAAAGTCGATAAAGAAGCCCAATATAAAGATGGCAAGCATCGAGATCGCGATGAAGACCCAGACATTCCCGATATCTTCGCTGAAGAACTCCAGTACCAGGTCCGTACCGCCGAGTTCGTTAAAGACAAGGCTGAATGCCGTTGCGCCGATGAGGATCATAAAGATCATACCGCTGAGTTTGACCGTCTCCAGTGAAGCATATTTGATCATCTCGAACGAGAATGAGCGGTTCAGAAGGCTCAGTCCCATAGCACCCACGACCCCGAAGGCTGCCGATTCCGTCGGCGAAGCGATGCCTGCGAAGATGGAGCCCAAAACGGCGCCCATCAGCGTCAATGCCGGTACTACCGCTTTCACGACATCAAACCAGCGTACCTCTTCGCTGCTCTGTATGGCGGGTGCATCCTCTGGCTTGAAGAATGCTATGATCAGTATGTAGGCGATATAGAGACCGACCAGCAGCAACCCAGGCAGAACCGCCCCTAGAAACAGTTCTCCTACGCTGACGCTCATCACATCGCCGAGAATGATCAAGATGATGGAAGGGGGAATGATCTGTCCCAGTGTCCCGCTTGAGGCTACGGTACCTGCTGCAAGGCCCTTGTTGTATCCCGCACGCAGCATCAGCGGCAGCGCAATGACGCTCATCATCACCACCGAAGCGCTGACGATGCCCGTACTTGCGGCAAGGATGGCACCCACAAGTACCACGCTTACCGCCATACCCCCGCGCACCGAACCAAAGAGTCCGCCCATTGCCGTCAACAGCTTCTCCGCCATCTGTGACTTTTCCAGGATAAGCCCCATGGCGATAAAGAGCGGTACCGCCATAAGCGTCGTGTTGCTCATGATGCCGTAAATCCTAAACGGCATCACGTTAAAGACCTCCAGGCCCATCTCCGGTACGGCAAACGCAAAAACGATGGCGACCACGCCGAAGACGAAAGCAACCGGTATACCGACCAGTAGCAGTGCCAGGGCAGAGATGAACATCAACAGTGCCATCATGCAGCGCTCCTGATGCGTCGGTATGCCGACACGGCTTCATTGACAGCCTGCAGTGCCAGGAGCACGAATGCAAGCGGCATTACCGACTTGATGATAAAACGGTACGGCAGGCCGCCGGGGTTGGATGAAGCTTCCATCTGCTCAAAACTGATCATGACGAAATCAAAACCGACGTAGATGACAAGCGCACAGAACGGGAGAATAAAGAAGAGGGCCGAGACAAGATCGACGACAGCTTTTGTCTTGGCACTGAAACGCTCATAAAAGATATCGACACGTACATGCATGCCTGTCTGCAGCGCATAGGCGATGCCGAACAGGATCACGATATCAAAGAGGTGCCACTCCAGCTCCTGCAAGGCGATGGAACCGGACTGGAAGAGGTAGCGCATGGAGGCATCGTACACTACGAGCAGGACCAGTACTGCAAGGACTCCTGCCGTGAAAAAACCGACATAACGGATAATTTTTTCCAGCAATCCCATATTCCTGCCCGCCTAGATGAAGTTCGGTGCGTCGTTGGCGAACAGGATGATGTCTCCGGCTTGCGTAGTACTTCCCAGAACGCTTTGCAGTTTTGTCTTGTCCGCAAGCATGATCTTCTTTGAAACACTCAGATGTTTATCGAAGAACGCCATATTAAGCTGACCGGTCACGATCACGATATCAAAGACACTGTTGATCGCTTCGATGAGCTGCAGGTTCAACGCATCCGTACTCTCCACGAGTCCCGGTGTGACGATCACTTTGCGGCCTTCATGCAGTGAGCAGAGACGAATGCCCTCGAGCATACCGTCGATATTGCCGTTATAGCCATCGTCCAGAATGATCTTCCCGCCGGCATCGATACGCTCGAGACGGTGTTCGACACTGTGCAGTTCATCGACCGCCCTGACGATCGTCTCATCGTCCAGGCCAAGACGTTCAGCGACCAGAACGGCGGCATTGATGTTCATCGTCTGGAAAGCCCCGAGTACCTTGGTGTGCAGGTGCAGTGTGCGCCCTTCGAGTTCTATATCGAACGATGTACCTTCAAGCGTTGAGACGATGTTCGTGATGCCCTCGCCGAAATGGATCACTTTTTCATGGGGTTCGTCTGTCACCGAGCTATGGACGTACGCCTGTTCAAGCCTGTCCGAATGGATCAGTTCGAGTTTGGTACGTTTGATCGCATCCATGCTCTTAAAGTACTCGATATGCTGCGGCCCTACTTTGCCCACGACAATGGTCTGCGGGTGCAGCAGCTGCGCAATGGCGTAGATGTCACCGATCTGACGTGCGCCCGCCTCGCAGATATAGACCTCCGTCGTCTCATCAAGCGACTCATTGACATCGCGGATGATCCCGCCGAGGGTATTGACACTGCGCGGCGTCGCGTAGACTTTGTATTTTCGCGAGAGCAGCTGCGCCATGAAGTTTTTCATACTCGTCTTGCCGTAGCTGCCGGTCACGCAGACGATCTGAAGGTTCTTCATCCGCTCAAGCTTGCGCTGCGCCTCTTTTTTGTAAGCCATGAAAAGGAACTTTTCTATGACCGTACTGCCGATATACGCCACGGCAAGCGGAATAAAGACGCCATAGACATCACAGAGCTCTTTAAGCGTACAGAGGAAGTTCTGAAAGAACGTCAGAGAGATCAGAAGTATCAAAAAGCGGCGGACACGCCATGTAAGCACCAGCTTCTTGTCAAGGCGGTGGTGCCAGACGAAGAGCGCGGGGAGGATCGCGAAATAGAAGAAGATGGCGAAGAACTCTCCCGTTGCATAGTACGCGATAAACGGGATGATGAAATAGACGAGATGCCACCAGCTTTTGTGGTGTTTGAGTACAACGCGTTCGAGCTTGTAGTCGTACCATTGAAGGTTGGTTATGAGGTACCACCCCAATGTCGTCACGAACAGGACATTGGTGACGAATGCGAATAACTGCATATAGTCCATCAAAGAGCCTTAGTGCTTCAACAGTTCTATGTAACTATTCTCTATCTCTGCCGCCACCTCTTTGGCATGCGGCATAAAGAAATAATGGTCGCCTTTGAAAACGACCAGTTTCGAATCCTCTATCAACGATTCGATCTTCTCGCCGGCAAAGAGCGGTGTCGCCGTGTCGTCACTTCCCCAGCAGAGCAGTGCCTTGCCTGTGAACGATGCAAACTTCTTGGAAAAGTCCTCATTGACGACATTTTTAAAGGTCTGGTACATCGGTTCGGAGAGCTCTTTGGCATCACTGGCGACAAAGAGACTGCGCAGCTTCGCAAGCCCCAGGTACTTGAAGAGTTTAAAGACACCGATCTTTAACCAGACAAGCAGCGGTTTGCGCGTATAGATACCGGCTGAGGAAAGCAGTACCAGCAGTGAAGGGTTCATCAGCAACGCGACTTTCCCGCCGAACGAGTGTCCTACGATGATCTCGCGTGATGCACTGATCTGGGCAAAGAAACGCTCCATAATAGTCGCGTAGTCATCCGTAGTCAACGCGAGGTTACAGGTACTGTTGCCAAACCCCGGCAGGTCTATATAGATCTGGCGGAAGGTATCGAGGTAAGGTGAAAATGCCTTGCTCATCAACGCTTTGTTGGAGCCCCAGCCATGAAGGAAGACGATGTCGTACTTCGCTTCGGGGTTAACTATTTCATAACTGATGTTTAACGTGTGGTGTTCAAACTGGATCGTCTTGACTGCCATTATTTCCCTTTTGCAGCATGGATGGAATGGATATATTGATAGGTGACTTTAGGACTCTTCTTCACGGGAAGATCACTCAGGATATCGCGGACTGCCCCTTCAAAGTCTTCAAAAAGGTAGTTCGCCATAGAGCCCGGGATGGGATTGATCTCGTTAAGACAGACCTTGCCATCGACCAAAAAGAAATCACACCGGATCAATGCGCCTTCGAACAGTCCTTTATAGATCCTGTCAAAAGCATGGTGCAGTGCGTTAACGGTCTCACTCTCAAGCTGCGCTTCATTGACTGCAGCAGTGCGCGAAAAATCGAGGTATTTTTTGTCAAAATCCAAAAAGTCGTTTTTCTGCGGCTCTTCGATGATCGAATAGACCATCTTTCCGTTCGCACGATATCCTGCGAGATTATACTCTTTTACCCCTTCAATAAAAGGCTCTATGAGTACCGCATTGTCAAATTCGAATGCCACGTCCAGCGCATAATCGATCTCGCTTTCATCACGCACGACGCTGACGCCGATGGAACTCCCAAGGCGCGCAGGTTTGACGATAAATGGCAGCGGGGTGGCGATCTCGCGTACCGACGACGCGTCGAGCACTTCATAATCGACGGTCTTGATCCCCACGGATGCGGCAAGCCATTTTGTGTAGTGTTTGTCGAAACTGAGTACCGAAGCCGCGGGGCGCGGGCCGATGAAAGGTATATTGTAGAACTCAAGCAGAGCCGAAACAGTCCCGTCTTCACCGTCGCCGCCATGGATAAGGTTCAGCACCGGCATCTTCAGCTCAACGCTTGAAAAGCGCCTCTTATGCATAAATGCGCCTCTTTCGAGCGCCAGTCTCGGCATCTTCTTGTATTCGCCCGATGCGAATGTCTTCGCTTTCATCTTCTTTGCATCTATCAGGTAGAAGTTGTGATCCTGATCGCAGAATATAAAACGCAGCTCAAATCCGCCGAGCTTCTCCTGCAGGGTTATCGCGCTGACGATGCTGATCTCATGTTCGAAACTCGCACCGCCAAAAAGTATTGCTAGATCCAATACATTCCTTTTTATGTGATTACTATTATAGTTTTTGCAACTGTTTAAGGGCTTCTTTGACCAGTTCGGCTGTCGTTGTCCCGCTGCAGGCGTTAAGCACTTTGGCGACCTGCTCTTTTTTAAAGCCAAGCGATTCAAGGGCCATCATCGCTTCATGTCCCGCTTCATTGGACATGGAGGCACCGCCGACCAGCTCGCTGTCGAAGCCGCTGAGTTCGACCAGTATCCGGCCGGCACTCTTGGGACCGATGCCCGGTACGCGTTTGAGGCCGCTGATATCGTTTGCGGCGATCACCTGTCCGAACTGCTGCGGTGTAAAGGTCGAACAGATCGCCATCGCCACTTTCGGACCGACACCGTTGATCTTGATCAGCCGCGCAAACATCTTCTTTTCCGACGGTGTCGCAAAACCGTAGAGCTGCTGTGCATCTTCGCGGATGATGTGGGTGGTCGAAAGTTTGGCACGCTCGCCACCAAGCGCCCCATAGGTCTGCAGCGAGATAAAGACCTCGTAGACCAGCCCGTTGACGTTCAGGTGGACCAGCGACGGTTCTTTGTGTTCTATTGATCCCTCAATTCCTACGATCATTGAGTGTCCATTTTAGTCATTTTACTCAAGTCGAAGTGAGATCTGCTCACCTCTTTGTCGAGATATCCCTCAATTCCAACGATCATTTATCCACAACCTGAATAGAATAGACCCCGGTTTCCTCATCCTGACACAGTGCCAATATGTTTCCTTCACTGCCTTCAGGCGGAACGTAGCTCACTTCTATCTCCGGTTCGATCAGCTTGAAAATGATCTCATTATGGCCGCGCCAGCGTCCTTTGTTGATGACGCGGGCGTTAAGGATATCACTCTGAAAGGCGTTGTGTTTTGCCGAAAGAAGGTTCAAGCGCTCCTCTTTCTGGGCATACTCGGCCTTATACTTCTCAAGCTGTTTCTGATGCTCTTGAAACTGTTTGTATTTCTGAACAAATGCAGTCGGCATTTTAACACCGCTTTTCTTATATTGAAGCATGCGCTTCTTCATATCCTGATACGCACGCTCGTTTTGCTTCAGAAGTACTTCGAGCTTGTTGACCTCTTTCTCGATATCGGAAAACTGTTTTTTTGCCTCGACAAGCTTCTTCTCATTCTCCGAAAGTGCCTCTTTCCCGTTTTCCATGACGACCGGGGTGATAATGAACTGGTTCTCGCTGCCGGTGATCTTCTCGATCTCTATCGTATTGCGGGCAGTAAGGGTGACGTGTGAACCCAGAAGGTCGACGGCAATATCCTTGGCCATGACTTTGCCGCCGGTCGCCTGTGTTATCTTGACACTGTCGGCGATGACCGTACCGTGTTCAAGACGCGTCACGGAAACATTTTTCCCTTTCGCCATCCCTTTATGCACATTTATCTTCAGATCATCTGCTTCTATCGTCGCACTCTGGTGGATCTGGCCTTCTACGACCGCTTTTTTCGCCTTGACTGTCGCATTGGGGCCTATGTTTCCATCGATGTTGATCTCGTTGACCTCGACTTCCATCCCCTGCCCGATGGCATCTTTCATCGCATCGCTCTCTTTGACGTTAAGAGAGACATCCGCATCCATCTGCGTGTCGATCGAACCAGTCGTCTTGAAGCTGATCTCGGTGATCTCCATCTCTGTCGCGATATCGTAAACATTGTTTTCGTACTTGATATAGCCGCTTTCCTTGGCAATGTACTCGATCTTCTCATCACTCTCTTGAACAGCGATCTTGTCCGTTACGGTAAAGTTCGGTTCATTGGATACAATCGGCTCTTTTGGCGCCAGGAACTCGCCGCGGCAGCTTCGGCCCGGGTCGCCGATCTTGGGCTTGATGTATTCCATCAGCAGTTCATCCTGCACGACACTGAGCATAAACCCGCGCTTGGAGTAGTCAATACGGCCTGACTCATCTTTGTTTTCGCTTTTCTTTTCGTAGTGCAGGATCATCTTGTCATTGATGGTCGGGACCGGATCGAGTCCCTGCCCGACCTGTATCATCTCCTTCTCTTCGAAGGTCACATCCTGATTGACACGTACTTTGGCCACAATACCCGCCAGCGCATCGTGCATGGGAGCATCAAGCACGTCGATCAGCAGGTTTGCCCGTAATTTCTTTTTGTTGGCCAGTTCATGAAGGTCTTTTTCAAAGTTGTCGTAAAAGACGACATGCGAACCGGCTTTGATGGTCAGGAAAATCCTCGTCTTGACGGCATTGGCACCGATGGAAAGGTCCATCCCATCCAACGGGTCCCCCTCACTCTTGGAGAATATCTCTATCTCATACATCTGACGGATCTGGAATTCGGGGTTCAGCAGGGACTCTTTATCGTTGATCTGGGCCAGTTCATCGCTTGCGAGTTCTTCCCACTCCACCTCTTTGCCTTCGGGACCGATACGCGTAAAGGTCTGTGTCTCAAGAAGATTGAAATCAAGCGACGCAACGGGAACATCTTGTGTCGTAGCGACATACATCAGTTCTTTAGCGACATTGTCAGTTCTGACAACGACCGGTTTGATCGTTTTTACCGCTTCGTTATCTTCTGTTTCACTGCTTTTCATGAGAGCCATGAGCAACCTTAATCATAATTGTCTGTTATTTTATCCCAATTTGGTTAAACTATTGTAAAAATTTATCACAAAATCAAAAGTCATAGGAAACAAAGGGCCAAAAGTGGCAGATACAGCGTTGTTTTTTCTCCGTCACAAGGTCAGATCAACTGATGTTTAAAGCGATCTTCACCAACAGTTTCGGTATTCTTTTTTCACGTATCCTCGGTTTCATACGGGACCTTTTGACAGCGTCGGTGCTGGGTGCGAACATCTACAGCGACATCTTTTTTATCGCTTTCAAACTGCCCAATCTTTTCCGCCGAATTTTCGCCGAAGGCGCATTTACGCAAAGTTTTCTGCCCGCCTTCACACGTTCAAAAAACAAATCGGTCTTTTCGGTCCATATCTTTAATGTTTTCCTCTCCATACTGCTTCTGCTGACGCTTTGTGTCAACCTTTTTCCCGAATTTGCGACGAAAGCGATCGCACTGGGATTTGACGCGGAAACGGTAGAGATGGCGGCACCTTTTGTCGCCATCAATTTCTTTTACCTGCCCCTTATCTTCGCCGTCACCTTTTTAAGTACGTTTTTGCAGTATAAAAACCATTTTGCCACCACGGCGTTCGCCACCTCTTTGCTTAACCTTTCGCTCATCGGGGCACTGCTGCTTTCGCAACAGCTGGAGCACGAGGCTATCGTCTACTACCTGAGCTACGGCGTTGTTATCGGCGGTATTTTGCAGCTTCTCGTACACCTCATAGCTGTCGCCAATACCGGCCTTATGCCGCTGCTTTACGGCGGTATCAGACACTACCGCCGGAAAAAACGCCGTATCGCGGTGGAAACACAACGTTTTAAACGACAGTTCTTCCCTGCTATCTGGGGAAACTCCACCCCGCAGTTCGCCGCCTTTCTTGACACATGGCTCGCCAGTTTCCTCGTGGCGGGTTCCATCAGCTACCTCTATTACGCCAACCGCGTCTTCCAGCTGCCCCTTGCCCTGTTCGCCATCGCCACTTCCATCGCCCTCTTTCCAAAGATATCGCGTTACCTCAAAAACGGCGACGAAGAGAAAGCGACGCAGTACCTGAACAAAGCGTTCTGGTTTTTAATGTTTTTACTGCTGTTCAGCATGCTTGGCGGGGCGGTCCTGGCCGAGGAGATAACATGGCTGCTTTTTGAGCGCGGGGCATTCAGTTCCGATGATACCGCCAATACCGCGCTGGTGCTGCAGATGTATATGATCGGCCTGCTCCCCTTCGGTCTGGGAAAACTCTTTTCACTCTGGCTCTACGCCCAGCAGCGTCAGGCGGAAGCAGCCAAGATCGCCACGTACAGCCTGGGCGCGAATATCCTCTTATCCCTGCTGCTTATTGCGCCGTTAGGAGCACCCGGGCTTGCCCTTGCAAGTACCGTCGGCGGCTTCGTCAGTTTCTTTATGACCCTGCGCGCCTTCGGCAAAAAGCGTTTTTTAGCTATAATTGCGCATAAATATCTACTATACTGGGTACTCAGCGCGGCCGGGTTTACCGTGTTTTTGTTTGTACTAAAGGGACTCCTCGATGCATATATTTGATTCCGTTGCCAAAATCAAACGGAAATTTGAACCGCTTTCACCGGACCGTGTCACACTCTATGTCTGCGGCCCGACCGTCTACGACGATGCCCACCTCGGTCACGCCAAAAGTGCACTCGTCTTCGACCTGCTTACCCGCGTACTGCGTGCGAACGGCTACAACGTCGTCTACGCACGCAACATCACAGACATCGACGACAAGATCATCAAAAAAGCGGCCGAGTCGGGCGAAAGCATCGCAGCGCTTACGGAGCGCTACATCGAAGCCTACCACCGCGATATGGGTGCGCTCGGTGTTTCACGTCCCGACATCGAGCCCAAGGCGACCGAATCGCTCGAAGCTATGATGCAGATGATCGACACCCTTATCCAAAATGGCCACGCCTATCAGGCCGCCAACGGCGACGTCTACTTCGACAGCGCCAAAGATGAGCGCTACCTTAGCATCTCCGGCCGCCATCAGGACGAGGCCGACACCCAAAGCCGCGTCGAAAGCAGCAGTGAAAAACACCACGTCGCCGACTTTGCACTCTGGAAAGCGGTGCATGACGACTCGGTCTCTTTCACCTCGCCGTATGGCCCCGGACGCCCCGGCTGGCACCTGGAGTGCTCGGCAATGATCGAAAAGCACCTCGCAGGCGATGGCGACTACGCCATTGACATCCACGGCGGCGGCGCGGACCTGCTCTTCCCGCACCATGAGAACGAAGCGGCACAGACCCGCTGTGCAAGCAACCACGAGCTGGCAAAGTACTGGATGCACAACGGCTTTGTGAACATCGACGGCGAAAAGATGAGCAAGAGCCTCGGCAACAGCTTTTTCATCAAGGATTCACTCAAAGCCTACGACGGCGAAGTACTGCGCTTTTACCTGCTGGCCACCCACTACCGCGCCAACTTCAACTTCAACGAAGAGGACCTCATCGCTTCGAAAAAACGTCTGGATAAGCTCTACCGTCTCAAAAAGCGCCTCTTCGGGCTGAAGGTGACCGAAGAGAAGACACCGTTCATGCACGAACTGCTCGAAGCGCTCAGCGACGATATGAACGTTTCCAAAGCCTACGCGCTGGTCGACGAGATGGTCGCAGGCGCCAACGAAGCACTCGATGCCAACCCCAAAGACAAGGTCGCCAAGCGCCAGACAGTGGCGAACCTCGCCTATGTCGAGACGCTTCTGGGTTTCGGTATGAAGAACCCCTTTGAATATTTCCAGTTCGGCATCGACGAAGCGAAAAAAGCAGAGATAGAATCGCTCATCGCAGCGCGCGACGAAGCAAAAGCCGCCAAGGACTTCGAACGCTCCGATGCCATACGCAGCGAGATCACGGCTCTGGGCGTGACGCTGATGGATACCCCGCAGGGAAGCTTCTGGGAGCAGGCGAATTGAAAAAGACCCTGAAGCGCTACTGGCCCTATTTTAAAGAGTATAAGCTCTACTTTTTCATCGTCTTCATTGGTATTATCATGGTTGTTACCGCTACGGCAGCGACCGCACAGATCATGCAGCCGCTTATGGACAATATGTTTATCGAAAAAGATCCGAAGATGCTCTATCTCATACCGCTGGGGCTTATCGGAATTTACACCGTCAAATCCATAGGCCGCTATATTCAGGCTGTTTTCACCAACTACATCGGCCTGAACATCGTCCGTCGACTGCGTAACGAGCTTCTGGCTAAGATGTTGGAGCTGGACATGGCATTTCTGCAGGCCAACCGCAGCGGCGAAATGATCTCGCGTATCGTTACGGACATTGCCCGCGTACAGTACTTTGTCTCCAATATGCTCCCCGAATTTATTCGCGAACTGCTGACTGTTGTCGCGCTTGTCGTCTATGTCATCTACCTCAATCCCCTGCTTGCTTTTTATGCACTGGTAGTGCTGCCCCTGGTGATTTACCCGCTTATGTACGCTGCCAAACGTCTCAAGCGCCTCTCCCACCGCTCACAGGAGAAAAATGCCGATGTGGTCTCCCGCCTGACTGAAGTCTTCAACAACAACGAGGTCATCAAGGCCAACGCGACCGAACGCTACGAGGTGGAACGTTTCAGTCAGGAAAACTTCCGTTTTTTCAAGGTAACGATGAAAGCGGTCTATACCAAGGAGATGGTCGGGCCGGTACTCGAGATCGTCGGCGCACTCGGCATCGCGGGTGTTATCTATGTGGGCGGCAAAGAGGTCTATGAGAGCAGAATGAGCGTTGGCGAGTTCACCGCCTTTTTGACTGCCGTCGGTTTAATGTTTCAACCGATGCGCCGCGTCAGCAGCATCTACGCAAAAATCATCGACGCGATCGCTGCGAGTGAGCGTGTCTTCGGTGTCATGGACATGCAAAGCACCGTTACCGATGGTACGCAGATGCTTGAACAGGATATAAAAAAGATTGATTTTCGCAACGTCAATCTCAGCTACGGCGATAAAGAGGCACTTAAAGAGATCTCATTCTCTGCCAAGCAGGGCCAGACCATCGCACTCGTCGGCGACAGCGGCGGTGGCAAAAGCTCCATCATCAACCTGCTTATCCGTTTCTACGACCCAACATCGGGTGTGGTCAGCGTTAACGGTGTACCGCTGAGCGAGTTCACTCAGGATTCGCTGCGCGAGCATATCGCCGTAGTCTCGCAGCGCGTCTACATCTTCCAGGATTCACTCGCGGCCAATGTCGCCTATGGCCACGAGATCGACGAAGAGCGGGTCCTTGAAGCGTTGCATCTTGCCGATGCCGAAGCCTTTGTCGAGACGCTTGATGAGGGCATCCATACACTTATGGAAGAAGCGGGAAGCAATCTCTCCGGCGGGCAGCGCCAGCGTGTCGCCATTGCCCGCGCCATCTACAAGCATGCCTCCCTGCTCATCCTCGACGAAGCGACCAGCGCGCTGGACAACGAAAGCGAAAAACGCATTCAGGCAGCTCTGGAGTCGTATGCCAAGGACAAGATCACCATCATGATCGCCCACCGTCTCAGCACCGTCGAGCATGCCGATACCATCCTGCTTTTGAAAGCGGGTGAGATCGTTGCACGCGGTACGCACAGTGAACTGCTTGAAGCCTCAGAAGAGTACCGCCGTCTTGCGGGAGCAATGGCAGAGTAGCCACCTCTCTTCTCGCCATCTTTAATATTTTGGCTCAAACTATCACTCTTTTGTGTTTTATTTCAACACATTTGCTGTATTCTGCTTAGACAAATACGATAAAGAGGCAAATGTGCAGAATACTATCACTGTTATATTGGGAAAAACCTACAAACTATTGATGATCGCTCTGCTGGGCTATATACTCTTTAGCCTTATATCGCCCCTGATAGAGACACCCCTCTCCGTTACCTGGATCAATATCATCAGCGGTGTCGTATTGATATTCGTCGGCACGCCTATAATGATCGCAGGTGCGATGGCCAATGACTCTGGGAAAGGCGGTGTTGTCATTCATACGATCCAGTTTCTGACAATGAGCTATCCGCTTACCTATCTTATCGGCCTTATCGGCAGTATCGCAGTGCTTTACAGCGATCTTGATAACAGCGAAGAGATCGCGCTCTGGCTCGCGTTGATGAGCGGTATGCATCTGATTGTCATCGCTCTGTTTTTTACTTCTGCCCT
>JBFEWT010000001.1:0-47479 GCA_041546225.1 Sulfurimonadaceae bacterium | reverse complement strand
TGCTTGCCGTGACATTGCTCAGTATGGACCACTGCGCAAACATCGCGACGCCTATGATGGCAAAGATGGAGGAAGCAAATAGCGAAATACTTTTAATATCGACGCTCCATACGAACGCCAAAACCAGCAGTGTTAACAGAACAGCGAAGAGCTCAAACACTCTTTCGATATAGAATATACGTTTGTGGGGGACCTCTTTACGTTGTGCCACCCGATGCATAATACGCTTGAAGACCCTGACACCGATATAGGCAAGTACGAGTGCCGCAAGACTCCACAGGATGTTTGAACTCATGTTTTTCCTTTTAGGGAAATAGTGAAAAAGCAGGGACTTGATTGACACTGCCATTACGTTATAGTAGTATATCTCAAGAGGGCTCAGAAAATATTATATGAGAGGGAGTGCGTATGGCAACAGTCACTTCATACGGAGCAGCGGAGACGGTTACGGGCTCGTGCCATCTTCTTAATATAGACGCGATCGAAATACTCATAGATTGCGGCATGTTCCAAGGCGGCCAGGGAGAAAGCAACTACGAACCGTTCGGTTTTGATCCCAAACGTGTCAACTTCCTGATCTTGACCCATGCGCATGTGGACCATGTCGGCAGGGTGGCGAAGCTGGTCAAAGAGGGGTTCCGCGGGGAGATCATTTCTACGACGGCAACGAAAGATATCGCAAAGATCATGCTCACCGACAGTGCACGGATACTGGCAGAAGAGTATAAGACACTTGTGAAAAAAGCGCGCCGCCGCGGCGAGGAAGCGACTGTGCTTGAACCGCTTTTTACCGAAGAGCATGTCAAACAGCTCTACACCATGCCGTGGCATACGCTTGCGTACGGGAAAAAGCTGAAACTTCGGTCGCACATTACCGTCACCCTGGGAAATGCGGGGCATATCATGGGAAGCGCTTTCGCGATGATCGATTACCGCGAGGGAGAGAAACCAAGGCGGGTGATCTTCTCTGGCGACCTTGGCAGTAAACACCGCCTTATCATCGACGGGCCGGAGTTTCCGTTGCATGCCGATGCGCTCTTTATCGAATCGACCTACGGCGACCGTACGCATAAACCGCTGGCTGAAAGCGTCAAGGAGTTTAAAGAGGCGGTGATCACGACGCTCGAAGGCGGAGGCAACGTACTTATTCCCTCTTTCGCACTGGAGCGTACACAGGAGATATTGTGGCTGCTGCACGAGATGTATGAAGACCGGGAGCTGCCCAAGTGCAGCGTATTCCTTGACAGCCCGCTGGCGACAAAAGCGACCCGGCTCTATAACAAATACCCGATCCAGCTCAGTGATGAGGTGGAGTTAAGCGCCATCGGGGGCAACGACCCCTTCTCTTTTCCGTGGCTGACCTCCACCCCGGCACGCGACGACTCTATGGCGATCAATAAGGTCAAAGAGGGGGCCATCATCATCGCCGGCAGCGGGATGTGTACGGGCGGACGCATTATGCATCACCTCAAGCAGCGCCTTTGGAACCCGAAAAATGCGGTGATCTTTCCGGGTTTTCAGGTCAACGGCACCCTGGGAAGGCGCATTCTCGACGGGGCGGAGTTCGTAAAGATATACGGCGAGGAGATCATCGTCAGGGCGAAGGTCTATACCATCAACGGCTTCTCTGCCCACGCCGACCAGAACGACATGATAGAGTGGATGCAGGGCTTTGAGCATCTGGGAAAAATCTTTCTTATCCACGGCGAACAGGAGAAGATGGATATCTTCTCACAGGCTATATACGACACGCTGCAAAAAGGGGCCGTTATCGTAAAACGCGGCATCACGGTTGAACTCTGAAGAGAGGCTGCATGCCTGCCTGAAGGTCCGGCAGTGAATAGATAGTGTATAGCCTGCGTACACTTTTCGTTACGCTTCGGTTGGCGGCTTTCTATGTTGCAAGAAGCTGTGCAGCAGCCACCCGATACCGAATCCGACAGAAAAGATGAGAAGGATCAACAGCGAACGGGACATGGAGACCTTCCAAAAGAGCAGACGGATATCTACCACTGCCGTGTTCTGCAGAATGAAAACGGCGAGTAACGCCATGACTGCAACGCCCAGCCATATTTTTAAATGCATAACGAACCTCCTTTTCTATAAGTATATCACTTTGTGCGAGCGGCGGAAATAGATATTTCATGTTACAATTAAGCACAATGCTCTTTGTCTGCAGAGCTAAGGAGAGAAGTATGGCTGATGTCAAAGAGTTTCTTGACAAGTTCCACATAGAGGACCTTCAAAACCCGAAACACCCTTCGGTCTTTACTTCGGAGGATGCGTATGATCTCTTTATCCTGCGCCTTCCCCTGTTGGTGGAAGATGAGCTCAAGGTGGAATCATTCGGGTTTGTCATTACGGGCGACTGCAGCTATCACTACGATAAAAAGAGCGATACGTTTATCCCGTTCGCCGATAAATATATGCAGTTGCACAGGATGCTCGACAGAGAGGTCGATCAATTGATGGAAGATATTATCGGTTACGATGAAGCCGTGGCTTCCATGGAAGACAGGCTTTACGATAATGCACTCGGGCATGACTATATGGAGCACTGGTTCGGTATGAAGAAGAATGTTGCGAGAATGGAGCGGGTGCTCTTTAGGAGTCTGGGCGTCCTCAAGCGCAAGATCCATTTCTATGAGGCCGATTCCGAATTCCCGCGTACCAGTTTTCATGACCTGGTCGAACACGTCGACCGTGCCCATCGCGACAGCACGATACTGGTCGCGAAGCTCGATAACATCTACAGCTTTTACAATACCCGTACCAGCGAGAAGATCAACAGTGCCGTGTACTATCTGACCATCATATCCGCGATCTTCCTGCCGTTGAACCTTGTCGTGGGGTTTTTCGGGATGAATACGAGCGGTCTGCCCTATACTTCCGGGAGTGACGGTACGTCAAGCGTGGTTTTTTTGATGCTTTTTGCGATAGCGATGACCCTGGGAATCGTCTATATCTGGAAGCTTGTCAGCAGCAAAGGCTGAAAACTTTAAGGGTATGATCATCGCCTGGCGGTCCGGTACCACAGTTCCGCCGCGTGATACTTTAGGCGCCGATCTTGTCCCTTGGGCCGCGTCGGCGTTTCGGCGGTTCATCCGGACTGACATTGCGTTCGATATAATCCATGATCTTGCCTGCGATGTCGATGCCGGTGGCATTTTCGATGCCTTCGAGCCCCGGGGAGGAGTTGACCTCCATGACCAGCGGGCCGCGTGCAGAGGGGATCATGTCTACGCCGCAGACCCCCAGACCCATCGCTTTGGCCGCTGCCAGGGCTGTCGCTTTCTCTTTTCGGGAGAGTTTGTGTAACGTAGCGCTGCCGCCCTGGTGCAGGTTGGAGCGGAAATCCCCTTCGGCACCCTGGCGTTTCATGGCACCGACCACTTCGCCGTCAACGACGATGGCCCTGATATCCGCGCCCCCGGCTTCTTCAATGAACTCCTGTACAAGCAGGTTGACGTCCATGCCGTAGAAGGCGTCAAGTACCGATTTTGCCGCTTTTTGGGTTTCGACGAGGACGACACCGACGCCCTGTGTGCCTTCGAGGATCTTCAGTACCAGCGGTGTGCCGCCGCTGAGCTTGATGATATCTTTCGCGTTTGATTTGTTGGACGCGAAGACGGTCTTGGGCATATCGACACCATATTTCGAGAGTATCTGCAGGCTTCGCAGTTTGTCGCGGGAGCGTTTGATGGCGAGTGAACCGGAGGTACTGAAAACATCCATCATCTCGAAGTGGCGTACCATCGCCGTACCGTAGAAGGTACGGCTTGCACCGATGCGCGGGATGATGGCATCGGGGGTTTCAAGGGTTTCGCCGTTGTAATTGACTTTCAGCTCCCCTTTGGCGATCTCGATACTGAACTTGAGGTAGTCGAGCACGCGTGCATCCCACCCTTTTGCCTGAGCGGCTTCGAGCAGTCTGCGGGTGGAATAGAGTGACGCTTTGCGCGAGAGGATATAGACTTTCATAAATATAGTGCCTTTTAGCTGTGTGTGGATTGGTGTGTTAACGAGACGTCAACGATGAAACGGTTTTCTAAAAATTTTCTTCCGATCAGCATGGGAAACTTCATCTTTTTGCGATCGGTCAGCGAGAGTTCGATCTCATATTTTACCCCATAAATCTCGATTGGCGTTTTGACAAAGATACGCTCCTGAATCGTGCCGTTTGAACTTTTTACATTTCTGATCTCGTAGACCGGCATGACGATATGCTGCTGCGAGTAATCCGGATGGGTATCGTCGAGCAGCATAAAATGGACGGTTCCGTCGTCATTAAGGCGGATATCGTCACAATGAATCGAACAGGAGTATGCCCCGGTATCGATCTTGGCTTCTATGTCGAAAAACCCAAGGTCAGGAAGTGCAACATACTCAGTTCTGCCAATGACCATCTTTTCCATAAGATGCCCCTTTCAATGGAAACATGTGCTAATATTTTACACAAAATTGCTCAAAACGCGGTGCAAAGTTCACCGAAAATCGAGGGTCGCATGAATGAATCTGTTTTAACGATCTGTGGAGTGGAGATATCCAGAGGGAGTATCAAAGATATCGAGATAGAACTTCCCAAGCTATACAATCTCCCTACATCGATCCCCATCCATGTATTGCGCGGCAAAAAAGAGGGCCCTACGGTCTTCATCAGTGCGGCTATTCACGGCGATGAACTTAACGGTATCGAGATCATCAGGCGCCTGAAAAAGCTCTCCGTTTTGAAAAAGCTCAAAGGGACATTGATCCTTGTGCCGGTTGTCAATGTCTACGGCATCAATACGCTGACGCGTTACCTTCCCGACCGCAGGGACCTTAACCGCAGTTTTCCCGGTTCGACAAAAGGCTCGCTGGCCGCGCGTATCGCCAAGATATTTTTCGATGAGATCGTCAAAAAGTGCGACTACGGTATCGACCTGCATACGGGGGCCATACACCGTTCGAACCTGCCGCAGATACGCACGAACATCAAGAATGAAGAGACGCTGAGGCTGGCGAAAGCATTCGAAGCGCCGGTGATCCTGCATTCCGAGCTCAGGGACGGATCGCTTCGGGCGGAAGCGCAGGATAACGGAGTGCCTATTTTGCTCTATGAAGCGGGTGAAGCGCTGCGTTTTGACGAGACCTCGATCAAGATCGGCGTCAAAGGCATAGTCAATGTCCTGAAAACGCTGCAGATGTTGCCCGAGAGTGCCAAACGACGCCGAAAACAGCCGCTTATCTTTAAACAAAGCAGTTGGGTGAGGGCGGTTGAGAGCGGCATGCTGCGTACCATCAAGGCGCTGGGAGATGCTGTGAAAAAAGACGAGGTCATCGCGTTTATCGACGAGCCTTTAGGCGAGATGAGTTTTGAGCTCACATCCGCTTTTGACGGGATCATCATCGGTAAAAGTCAGATCCCTCTGGTGCAAGAGGGTGACGCGGTCTTCCATATCGCCCGTTTTGAAAATCTCGAGATCGCCGAAGAACGGATTGAGTATTTTCAGGAAGAGGCGATCGAGCACAGCGATATTCACGGCTTTCATGATGAACACGTGATAGAGTAAAAGTGCATCAGTGCCCAAACCCCGGGCCAAACCATTCGTACAGACCCATACCGATCTCGACGCCGATGAGAACAATAATGATCCACTCCAAAAAGGAACTGTGGTTGTGGTTGGTTAGGTCCATTACCATGACGATGTCGTCTTTGATGCTGTTTAGCTTGTATTCGACCACGTCAAAACGGTCTTTCAGTTCGAGGCTTGAAGCAAGCTTGTTGTAAAGCAGTTCGGCATCTTCATTATCCCAGAGGATATTGGGTTTATCCAGAAGAAGCAGGTCGATCAGCATATCATGCCGTATCAGTACCAGCTGTTTTGCAAACCTTGCAAGGCGGGCACGTTTGAAAATAGAGTAGGTGTCAGCCGTATCGATGAGGTGACGGCTCCGTTCGTAATACTCGGAGAGTTTTTGTTCGTACAGCTCCAGCGCAACACTCTGCGAGATGACATGAGCCACAATGATGAGGTTGATGCGGGAGTACTCCCTTAGGGTGATCTTGTCGTTGTCTACGGTAAAAGATACGGGGAGTGCCGTCTCTACATGTACGGGGTAGTCCTGGTAAAAACCCTTCTGATCAAACAGTTCAGCCTCTTCCGTACCGAGTCTCTTCAGCATCTGGACGATTTCGTTTCGCGACCAGTTGATCACGGTAAGGACATTGAATTGCGTATAGGTGAGCAGCGCATCGTCTTTTTCAGTGTAATAGGTCGCTTCAATCCCTTTTTTCAGTGTAATACCGAGGGCTGCTTCGATTTCATTGCGTTTGTACTGTTTCGGCAGGTAAAATGAAACCAGCTCGATCTGTTTGTTCATGGTAGTAACTCCTTTATAGGTGCACAGGCATAACATGCCTGCACTGTTTATCAGAGCAGTATGATGCTCGCCAGTCCGAGGAAACTGAAAAAGCCGACGATGTCCGTGACGGTGGTCAGCAGTACCGACGAACCCACCGCCGGGTCGATCTCAAGCCGCTGCAGCAGAAGCGGGATGACCGAACCGAAGAAGCCGGCCGAAAAGAGGTTGATGACCATCGAGAGGGCGATGACGACACCGAGCATCGGCATGGAGAACCACACGCCTGCGATGATACCGATGGCAACGGCAAAGATGAAGCCGTTCATGAGCGCCAGGTAGACCTCCTTTAAAATCGTCTCTTTCGCATCTTCATCGCTGATGTCGCCCAATGCCATCTGGCGCACGGTGACGGTCAGCGTCTGGGTGCCGGCGTTGCCGCCCATGGAAGCGACGATGGGCATCAAGATGGCCAGTGCGACCAGAGACTGCAGGGTCGTGTCGAAGAGCCCGATGACCACCGAGGCGGCGATGGCGGTGAAGAGGTTGATGCCCAGCCAGAAGGCGCGGTGCTTACCGATGTGAAAGAGGCTCTCTTTCTGCTCGGCCTCGTCATTGACACCGGCAAGGTGGTAGAGCTGCCCGGTCGCCCGCTCTTCGATGATGTCGTAGATGTCATCGGAGGTGATGCGTCCGAGAAGTCTGGCGTTGCTGTCAACGACCGGTACAACGTTCATGTCGTAGTTCGATGCGATCTCTACGACGTCATGGATATCGTCCGTCGCCGTGACGGTGACGGTATTGACACCCTCTTGGAGCAGTGTTTCATAGCGTTCGTCCGGTCCCAGTAAAATGAGGTCCTCCAGCGGGAGGGAACCCAGAAACTTTTCATCGCGTGTGATGACGTAGACCTGATAGATATTGTCGATCTCCTTGGCCGCTTTCATCTGTTTGAGGCGGCGTATGGAGTCGCCGATGCGCTCGTCGACATAGGCGCTAAAGAGTTCCGTCTGCATATAGGCGCCGGCCTCATAATCGCCATAGGAGATGAGTGCTTCAAGCGCTTCGCGGTCCTCTGTGGGAAGGTTTTGGAGGACTTCGTCTGCCGCCTCTTCGCTGACCTCTTCGAAGTTTCTTATCAGCTCCGCGGCGTCGTCGGTGTCGAGGGTGTTGGTCAGCTCGGCGAGTTCATTGGGGGTAAAGTGCTCCAGTACCTCTTCGTGACAGTGCTTTGGCAGCTCGATGAGTACCAGTGCTTTGAGCTCTTCGGGAAGCGATGCCAGCTGTTCGAGGTAGCTTGTCTCGTCGTATTCGCGCAGCTCCAGCAGCAGTTCGGCGATGTCATAGGGGTGAACATTGGTGTCGAAGCCGCTTTGGTAGCGCTCAAGTGCGCTGTGCAGTGTCTGAGTCAGTTCTGTCGGTGTCGCATTCATATATACCCTTGCTTCAGTGAGGCATCTTAGCCGTTGTGCTCATGTTTAGTGTTGTTGAGTGTAATTTTTTCATTGATCAGTGCACGTTGCCGCTCGATGATCGTCTCATCTTTCTGTACGATTTTTTTGAGCTTGGCATAGAGCCTGTATTCGATTATGATAGCGAAAAAACCGAGAAACGCAAGCACGGCAAGGGTCGTTTCGAGTGCGATTTCAAAATAGTCCAGGATCATCGCACTTACCGCACCGCCGATGATGGCCGTCGAGACGATGAAGGAGCGCAGCATCAGGTACTCCTTGATGGCGATCTCCTCTTTCATAAAATCGATGGTATGGATACGCGAGATCTCGAAGGTGATCGCCTGCAGGGTAAAGAGGCTCAAAATAGCGTAAGTGAAGATGACCATGTCATGCAGCACGAGACCGTAGCTGGCGATCTGTATGATGTCAAGGAGTATGACAAAGAGGTAGATGCGGTGGATTTTGACCTTTTTAAAAAGCGGCTGTACGAGGCCGTCTGACGCACCAAGAAGCATATAGAAGCTTATCATGAAGACCGGCAGGTACATCCCCTCGAGTTTGGTGATGAAGGGCATCAGCACCCAGTCGATGTAGGTGGTAAGAAAAAGCACTGCTACCTGCAGTTTGAGCATGCGGCTGCGGCCCAGCTCTTTAAAAAGTTTGGCATAGTGGCGTTTAGGCACAGTGCAGCTCCATCAGGTAGGCATCGCAGCCGTCGCGGTAGAAGGCTTTGAGGGTTTTGGCGACACTGAAGCCGAACCGACGGTACAAATCGATGGCACGGCTGTTGTCGCAACGTACCTCCAGCAGGACGCGCCTAAACCCCTTTTCGCGCAGGCTTTCAAGCATCTGCTGCATCAAGAGCTGCGATATGCCGCAGCCGCGCTGTTCGGGAGCAACGCCCAGCGAGTAGAGCTTCGCATCCCTGCGGCGTACGAGCGCAAGGATATACCCTATGATCTCTGCGTTTTCCGTTTCGGCGACGAAGAGCAGGTTATGGCGGATATGGTAGTAGAAACTGTGCCGTGAAAGGGGAAAGTTCTCCTGCGCGAAGAGGCTGTTTTCAAGCGCTTCAAGCGCTTTTGCATCGGATGCAACCGCCGGACGGAGTCTCATTTTTGGTAGATGGTGTATTTTGGCACGAGCTTGAACGGACGGTAAGACATCTTCACCTTGCGCAGGTTCTCAAAGCCCATGTCGTCACCGACATTGATGTAGGTTATCCCGTAGTGCTCTTGGAGCATGGCGGAAAATTCGCGGAAGATGAACTGGGCGCACCCGAGGACTTCGAAATCGGTCTTTTCGATGATGACGGACGCGGTATCGGCATTGATCCGTTCGCCTGCGGTAAAGCCTTTAAGCTCGCCGCCGATGTAGATCACCAGGCCAATGAGCTCCAGCTGAACGTAATCTCTGAGCATCCGTTTGACGGCATGGCGCTCCTGATGGATACCCTCCAAGAAGAGTTCGGCCTCCTCTTTGGGCATATACTTGACACGGTCGGCTACCCATTTGTTGAACAGCTGCAAAATTTCGTCATGGTGTTTGACGCTGTCAAGAAGCTCGATACGGTGGTCGGGATAGGACTTTTTAAATTTGTTGATCTCGGTACGCTTGGTGTGGTAGCTGTTGCCGCGCAGCCCGATGAGGCTGTCTGCTTCGTAGACATAGTCGACAAGCTTCTTTTCCACGATGTAGTGTTCGAGCATGACGAACATATTCTCAGCTGCGTCCGCAGACTGGACGAACTCATCGATCATGGATGCCTGAACGTAGTCGATACGGGCATAGTAGGGCGAGGAGTTGTTGGCGTTCATGATCGCAAAACAGCGGATCATCGCTTCGGTAATATGCTTCTGTTTGCCCAGTGGCGGCAGCAGCATGGTCAGCTCTCCGCCAGACATGGCAAAAAGGCAGAAACATTTGTTGATGACGGCATAGAAACCGCTGCTGTTGGCGAGCCAGATGTAGTTTGCCGCAAAGGTGTAGTCGCTTATATCGACGTCAAGTTTGGCAAGGTGTTTTTCGATGACGGGTTTTGCATCGAGACCGAAGGGTTTGAGACTCTGTTTGTTGACGGTAAGATTCGCCATGGGTTTCTCATATGTTGAATTTCGGCGGAATTCTACTCCTTTTTTTTCGTTTTGCGGCAACAATTTTCATAAGTTTCGAGTCAGGTTTTCATGGGCTGCTAGGTGATATCTCAAGGTGCTTATTCCCATGCGCAGTTTCTTTGTTCAAGGAGGTGTATTTTTTTTGCTCAAAAACGTCAAAAAAAGAGTATATTTTCATTATTGGAACAGGATAATGGCGGCAGACGCTTTTTGCAGGGGCAACCCTTTTTGAGAATGACGGATAACAGATGAAAAACAGTGATTTGACCGATACTCAGCTTGCCGAGGCGATCGCTATCTACCGGGAAAATATCGCACTGGAACCTTTCCAGGCGGAGCTGGTCAAGCTGCAGCAGCATATCGAACGCCACAAGCTGAAACTGGTCATATTGTTCGAGGGGCGTGACGCGGCGGGCAAGGGGAGCGTCATCGGCAGTGTCAGCCGTTACATGAACCCCAAACACTACCGCATTGTTGCGCTGGGACGCCCGACGGAAGAGGAGCGTACGCAGTGGTATTTTCAACGCTACATCAAACATTGTCCCCACGGAGGGGAGCTGGTACTTTTCGACCGCAGCTGGTATAACCGTGCCATGGTCGAACCGGTTTTTGGCTTCTGTTCAAACGAAGAGCATGAACTTTTCATGAAGCATGTCGTCCCTTTCGAAGAGTCCCTGGTCGATCACGGGACACTGCTTGTCAAACTCTATTTCAGTGTCAGCAAGCAAAAACAGGCATTGCGTTTCGAACAGCGCCGTACCGACCCGCTGCGGCAGTGGAAACTGAGCGAGATAGACCTGCAGGCGCAGAGCATGTGGGACCAGTTTACCGAGAAAAAATACAAGATGCTCGAACAGACCAGCCATGAGAAGGCTCCATGGTACATAATACGTTCCAGCGACAAGCACAAGGCGCGGCTGGAAACAGTGAAACTGATACTCAGCCAGATCGATTATGACGGACGCTGCCGTTCGCTCGATCTCACTGCAGACCCGACAACAGTGTTTTCTGCCGAGGAAGAGCTTGAAGTGATGCGCAGACAGCAGGCAAAGGATGAACATGAGTAATACGCTTAAACCGTTCAGAGGTTTTCTCGATACGTTGAAACACCTTATACGCCGCCCTTCCGTCGTCGGTGCGGAGCACCCGTTCTTTTTAACGCTCAAACGCGAACTTGACGAACTCGGGGTTAAGACAACGCTCTATGAAGGGTTGCTGGTGGCCGAAGGGGACGATCCGGAGCGGGGGACGCTCTCGGCGCATATCGACCGTCACGGGCTTATCTGCACCGGGCCCAACGAGTTTCAGTATGCGGCGTTTCTGACCCAGAACCGTGCCGACCTGACGGGAGATTCGGTGGCGGAACAGACCTATATGCTGATAGCCGAACGCTTCTGCGGCCAGTCGGTGCAGGCGTATGAACCGTGGTCGGGAAGTTACCTTGGACTGGGTGTCATCGACAATGCCTTTATCTGCGAACGCCGCAAAAACCTCGTGTTCGAGGTGAAAGGGCTTGAGCATCTGCTGCCGGGAACGCCCGTCGCTTTTGTCGATACGCTGAGAAACAGGAACGGGCTGCTCTCTGCCCAGCTTGACAATGTCTTCAGCGCGGCGGTCATCATCTATCTTTACCGCTGCGGCTATCGGGGAAGGGCTTTTTTTACCGCGCAGGAAGAGGCGGGAAAGAGCTGGCGTTTCGTACTGGAGTGGTTCCGTCGGTTCGACCTGAAGACAGAGAGGCTTCTGGTACTCGATACCAGCCCGTACCCCACACGCGAACATGCCGAGCAGCAGCATATCGTACTGCGCAACCGCGACGCCAATGCGCCGTTTGATTCACCGCTTACGGCAGAGATCGAGCAGTTATGCCGCGAGATGGGGATTCGCTACAGTTTCAAAGACGCTTATCTTGAATCGGAAAACGAGAAACTGGCTGCCGAGGGGAAGAAAACGACTTCGTTGGGAAGTACGGAGATGGGCAGGCTGATAGCGGCAAGTTCGGGTACGATCCAGGGAACGACGCTGCAGGTACCGACGACGGGTTACCACACTGCTTCGGAGACAGTCTGCGTTCAGGCTGTTGCTAAAATGCTTGAGCTGCTTAAGAAGCTCTATATAGATGAGTAAAGAGGCTTAAAGATAACGCTTCTTTCAGCTGCCAAGAGGCGCTTGCAAAGTTGTCATGATATAATCTCACGACTGAATACCCTTTGGGAGGATACTACATGAGATTATCGGCTCTTTTTTTAACGCTGGTACTGCTGCTGCTAAGCGGCTGTACCCAGGAGACCCAGAACAAGGTCGGCCGTGCGATGCAGAACTGGACGGGTACCAACGGCGTGCTTGACGTCTATGCGGGCGAGGTGCTGGTGAAGCGTTTCTTGCGTGTTGACAAACTCTCTACAGCCAAAAGTACAAGCGACAATACAGACCGCCCCTACCGCTACGGCTACGGCTATATGGACGCCAATTTCAACTACAAGGTTGACGAGGGCGAGAAGAAGCTCTATTTTGAGATCAGCGACTACTCCACATCGTATGTCTTTTATGAGAACCCGGTACAGTAATGCAGATCATCGAACTCTTTAAACATCTGATAGAACGCAAAAGCGAGACCCCTGACGACGGCGGTCTGCTGGATTTCATAGAGGGGTACCTCGATGGTTTCGAAGCGGTCCGCATAGATAAAGAGGGGGTAAAGAACCTCTTTATCTACAAAACGTTCGGCGAGGGGGAACACCTCTGCTTTGCCGGGCATGTCGACGTGGTCCCTGCCGGCGAGGGGTGGGATACCGATCCGTATGAAGCTGTCGAGAAAGACGGCTTTATCTACGGTCGCGGTACGCAGGACATGAAGAGCGGTGTCGCCGCGTTTTTGCAGGCGGTCAAGGAGACGACGGCGTTCAACGGTACGCTATCCTTGCTGCTCACATCCGATGAAGAGGGACCGGCGAAATACGGTACCGTCGAAGTGCTGCGCTATCTCAAGGAGAAGGGGATGCTCCCCGATGCGGCCATCGTCGCCGAGCCGACCTGTGAAGAGCGCTTCGGCGATGCGATGAAAGTAGGGCGCCGCGGCTCCATCAACGGTGTTATCGAGAAACACGGGAAACAGGGGCACGCCGCATACCCGGAGAAGTCGACCAACCCGATCCACAAGGTCGCGCAGGTCCTTGACCACATGGCCGGGGTGGACCTCGACGAGGGTGACGCGTTCTTCAGTCCCAGCAAGTTTGTCATTACCGATATCCGTGCAGGCATGGAGGTGACCAATGTCACGCCGGGCAAACTGAAGATGATGTTCAACGTACGCAACTCGACCAAGACGGACAAAGAGGCGATCGAGCATTTTGTCCACCGCTACTTCAAAGAGATGAACTATACGCTGAGTCTCGATCAGTCGGCCAAGCCGTTTATGACCGATGTCAATACCAAGATCGTCCGCACACTCGATGCGTCCATCGAAGCGGTCTGCAGCATCAGGCCGAAGCACTCGACTGCCGGCGGTACGTCCGATGCGCGTTTCATTGCGGAGTACGGTATCGACGTCATCGAGTTCGGTGTAAAAAACGACACGATCCATGCGCCGAACGAACGGACATCGGTCGAAGAGGTGACAAAGCTTTTTGAAGTCTTTAAAGAGCTGATCAGGCGCTATTAACGCAGTAAACGGGTACATCTATTGCAATTTTATGAAAAATGTTATAGAGTGTGATAAAAGATAAGGGTAAAGCAGCCAGCTATGCAGAATAAACATGACGAATCTTCCCAGAGAGACAAGAACTTACGCTATCTCTCCGATTTGGAAAATGCGAGAAAATACCAGCAGAGACAGAAAAAGCGCCGTAAACAAGAGAGCTTTACGAGCCAGAATGTCAATGTGACCTCGTATATTCTCGCACCGGAAGGTTACGAGAAGGTTATGTTCGCACTCTATTTCATCCTTGTGCCTTATCTTGCCGGGCTGCTTTTCTTATTCCTCTTTATCGCCAAAGGCAATATGGGGGGATTTCTGGTCCTTGACCTGACGCGTTTTTTCATCGTCTGGGCGATAGGCTATGAGGTGGTCGCCTCGTCGATCCTGCTGGCCATCTTTGTCAGCGCGATAAAGTTTTACACGAAAAAAGAGCAGTAGTCTTCTGCTGTATCACGCCTGACGTGTGAAGAGGCGGATTTTGAAACATGCACCCTCTGCGGTGTTCTCCACGCTTATGGTACCTCCCGTATGCTTCTCGATGATCATTTTGGCCATATAGAGCCCAAGCCCTGTCCCGTTCTTTGATTTTGTACTGAAATAGGGTTCAAACACCTGGTGGATGATCGCTTCGTCAATACCGCCGCCGCTGTCGCTGATGGCGAGTGTTATCGCTCCTTCTTCCTGCACGCTGCTGATGGATATCACTCTTTTTTCCGGATTTACCGCGGAGATGGCATCAATACCGTTGTTGATGATGTTGATAAGGACCTGGATCAGTTCATTGATATAGGTATGTACTTTGTGCGCTTCGTCACAATGGCTTTCGACAGTGATCTTGTTAAGCTCAAGCCGCGTCTTGGTAAAGTGGAGGGCACGCTCGATAACGCTGCACAGGGAGATCTCTTCTTCGCTCTTTTCGGGTTTGAAATAGGTCTGGAAATCATCGACGGTATTTGAGAGGTAGAGCATGGTATCGGATACTTTTTCCAGTATTTCGTCGCGTTCGTCTTTTGGGGTATCGTTGAGCATGGCGTTGATGGTATATTTTGAGATCATCAGCGTCGTTGTCGAGAGCGGCTGGCGCCACTGGTGGGCGATCATACTCATCATCTCGCCCATCGCGGCAAGACGTGACTGCGATATCAGCATCTTCTCCTGCTCCTGTATCTCAATGATCTTTGATTCCAGAACGGCTTTTTTCGCACTCAGCTGACTGGTGCGCTCTTGGACTTTCTGTTCCAGGTTCTTCGTAAGTTCGTCGACCTCATCCGTATAGCGTTTTATCCTCCCGATCATTGCGGCAAACGCGTTCTGGATAATACCGACTTCATCATTGTTCCGGGTCCTCTGCAGGTCGTAGGCGTTATTTTGCGGATCAAACCCCTCTATCTGTCCCAGAAGCGTCTGCAGGGGTTTGAATGCACGGCGCAAGAAGAGTACGAAGAGTGTCAGCAGCAGCAGGATGACGATAAAGAACTTCAGGGTGAACTCCTGATGCTTTGCGAGCAGTTGATCATAATAGATATTGGAAAAATGAAGCTCGAGTGTCCCGATAGGGCTTTTGGTAGCCTCGTCATGCAAAGAGCGTGTTTCGATGAGCCGTTTGACAGGCGTCTTGTGATGCTCATCCTGTGCGTTTATATACTGATAGAGACGCGTGCCTTCATGATCTTTGAGTGTGATCAGAAGAATGTTCGGATTCTTTGCGGCGATGTCGTCAAGGTAGCCGGCATTGGCACTGTTGAGACCGAAGGCAAGGTTAATGGTGAGGACGGGTTCTATCGTATCGAGAAGCAGCGTGTTCTTGGCTGCTTCGGAACGGGTAAGCTGCTCGATGACAATATTGTTGTGCTGGTACTGTACGAGACTGAATATGGCGATGGTAAACAGAACGATGCTTATGATGACTTTTGTCCGAATGTTTACGGTGTGTTTCATTGCGCACGCTCAGGTGTATAGATTTTCGAGATCTGGATCAGGAGATTGTCGATTCCGATATGGTTTTTTTTGGCTGCTTCGAGGTTGAGGTAGGGACGGACCGTCTTGCCAAGGTGCAGGGAGAGTATGACACCCTCCTGAAGAAAACGGTTACTGTAGGACATGGTCGGTATGTTGTGTTGCGCTGCAAACTTCAAGGTCGGTTTGAGCACCTTTTCATCGGTGTCGAGCAGGAACAGCAGCGTACTCTTTGACAACGTCAGTGAGCGCGCATAAGGTGTCAGGACGATATCGAGTTCGCGCTCTTTGAGACCGTCTGGATAGTTTTGCAGCATGGCATCGCGCAACTGCTCTGCCGACGCTTTATCGCCCTGTTCATAGACGATTGAAATGGTGATCGCTTTGTCCGGTTCATCCGCTTTGGATTGGGTCATCAATACCAGTCGCGGTGCGATCTTCGCATAGACCTGCATCAGCTGGGTGTTATACGTATAGGCATGTACGCTGACAGTCAACCCGATGAGGAAAAGCAGGATCTTTTTCAAAATGTATAATCAGCCTGTAATAAGTAGTTCCTGCCCTCTCTGGGCAGGCCGTCATGTTTGTAGTAGTAACTGGTGTAGCGTACCTCCGCGTCAAAGAGGTTCTTCACGGAGAGATGGATATGCCATCCGGGGATGCTCATGATATTGAGTGTCGTGTCGACGGTGGTGTAGCTGCCCAGCCCTTCATCGCGTCCCGAAAAGTCTTTGTTACGGTCACGGTCACCGATGTATTTCACGAGTGCAGAGAGGGAAAGATCGGCCGCGAAGTAGTGGATATAGTAGCCTTTGGCCATAAACTTGGCAACCCCGGGCATCAGCTGATCGATGCCGTCGATGGGTGTGTAGTAGGTCGTCTCGTTATAGGTCGCGTTCAGGTGCAGACGGTTCTGCTGATAGGGGATGAAGGTATAGGCCATTTCAATTCCCTTGGAGGTCCTGTTGGCGTAGTTGGTATACCCGTCGTTTACCGAATCGTCGGTCTCCTCAATATCGAGAACATTCTCCATGATGGAGTAGTAAAGGTTCGTCTGCAGGTGATGGCGTTCGTTATGGCGCCAGATGGCAACGGCTTCAAAGGTGTCTGTGGTCTCGGCTACGAGGGATGCGTCACCCGAACGGGTACCGTCTATCTCATCGGGTGTCGCATTGGAATCGTACTGTACCGAATACTTTTCAGTCCACGAAGGCATACGGAAGGCATGCCCGTAATTGAGCTTGAGGTTCCAGTGTTTGTCTGCGTTGTAGACCAGGCCGGCCTGTGCACTCGGATAGGCTTTATGGTCTTCACTGTAATAATCCATCCGCAGTGCGATCAGTGTGCTGAGCTTATCGGAGAGCGTGATGGAGTCACGCAGATAGAGCGCACCGATATTACGCTCGGTATCTTCTTTGTAGAGAGCCCTCTTGCCATATTCCGGGGCAAGTTCCGGGTCGAAGCCAAGCAGCTGGAGTGTTTCTGCAGCCGTATCATCGATACTGTTGGAGACTTCATGCATGGTTGTCAATTCGATGCCGCCTACGATGGTATGCTCTTCGACGGCTTTACTGGTAAGGTAGGCATCGACATTAAAACGCTCTTCGGAAGAGTTGACACGATAGTAGTAGGGGAATTTCAAGCCCGAAGGCTTATCATCGATGTAATTCTGACCGTCCATATTCATCTGGTAGTAGTTGTAGCCGATTTTTGCCGTCAATGTCGTTTCGCTGTTCAGGTGGTCGGTGTATGCACCTTCGACAAAAAGGTAACGGTTGCGGGTGCTGTGGCCGGTACTCATCTCGGCATTCTCGTCCCAGCCGTAGAAGTTTCCGTTCGTGCTGTCTTTAAAACGTCCCAGAATTGTCCAGTCTTTGTGTGTGAGTGTCATGCCGATGCCGAAGTCGTCCAGCTTTTCATTACTCTCGAGCGGACGTCCCAGCGGCATGTTCGCAAAGGTAGACGGGTCGGTGATGTTGTTGAGCTCGAACTGCTCATCCAGTGCAATCCGCTTTTTGTTTTTCTGGTAGTAGACATCTGTATGCAGCGAGCTGTTTTGTGCAAGCTGCAGGTATGAACGCCCGCCGCCCATGAGGTAGCTGTAGCTGCCGGTTCCCAGAAAGATGGCGTCGCCGGCAGCGGCACTCTTCTTGGTGATGACATTGATGACACCGTTAAAGGCACCGGTACCGTAGAGGGCGGAACCCGGACCGCGCAGCACTTCGATGCGTTCGATGACATCGACGGGGAGGTCAAGGTAGAAACCGGTGTAGCTCATAAAGCCGGTCTCGATGTTGACGCCGTCGACGATGAGCTGGGCTTTGTCGAAGGTGAAGTTGTTGGGATTGTCAAAACCGCGGAAGACCACCTTCTTGAAACCGAGCTGGTTGACACTGGTCTCAATACCCGGCAGTATGGAAAGCGCATCAAAAAGTGTTTTAAACCCAAGGGAGTGAAGCTGCTGCTGAGTGATGACGGAGATCACCGAAGGGGTGTCGTCGATATTGAGTTTGGAGTGGGTGACCATCTCGGTCGCATCATCGAGAAGAGAGAGGAGTTCGCTTTCTTGCTGCGATGCTGTTCCGACTTCGCCCTGCAGTGCCGAAAATGCCAGAAAGCAGCAGGATGTGATAAGTGTGGCAGCGTGTTGTCGCATCATTGACCTTGACCTGTTTGAATCTATCATATTATATAGAATTAACCTGAACTAACAAATAAACTCACAAAAAGATAATGGGCGGGATGCTTTCGGCGGCACCCTGCGACTACCCGGAAGGGTTATCGATAGATGCGCTCTTCGTCGTTTTTGATAAACTCAAGCAGTGCTTTGGCATTGGCGGAATAGCACGCCAGGTGCTCCTCGTCGACATGTTTGCTGTTCTTGCGCTGCAGCCGCAGGTAGTCCTCGCCGTGGTAATAGGCCAGGAGTACACCGGCGTAGAAGAAGTGGTGGCGGTTCAGCAGTGCTATGAGGCTGTCGAGCGCATCGATGCGGTGCAGGTTGATATCGGCGAAGATCATATCGACGTGTTCGGTGATCAGCTCTTCGAGTACCTCTATGAGTCTTGCTTCCTCAGCCGGCGCTTCAAAGGTGATGATCCCGACATTGAGACCGCGGTTGATACGAAAGGCGATGTTCTCGCGTGAAACAGGCGGGGGAGGGGTATCGATACAGCCGATGGAAGCCTGTGTGTAAACATGCGCTATCTGGGAGCCGTAGAGAGCACTTTTCTGGACATAGCGTGCCTGCGTATTGAAAAGAAGCTCCGCGATCAGTACGCCGCTGCGCATCGGGTTTTTCATACTGTGTTCGATCTCCATCTGTGCGGGTACTTCGCCCAGTACGATGGCACACTCCGTCATGCCGTGCGAGAGGTTGGCCTTTTGGCTGTAGGGGTGCAGCATGATCGCTTCGCCGTAGATCGCTTCAAACCCGAGCCGCTTCGCCTCTTCGATGATAAAGTCGAACATCAGGTTCATGATCCCCATCTGTTTATAGCGCGGGTCGACGGTCGCAACGGCGATCTCGGCGATGTTGGAGTATTCGGCTTTTACCAGTGCGAAGTGACCGATCATCTCCCCCTCGTATTCGGCGATGATGGAGTGCACGGCCCCGCTGTGGTTGACGCGGCGCACTTCGTGGGGTTCGTAAAAGAGGTTTTTGTAGTAGGTATAGTCGTAATTGCGGTAGATCAGTTTGGCGATGCCGTCGCCGTCCCCGTCTTTAAAGGTACGGATAACGATGCCGTTGAGTACCTTCTCCTTCTCAATGTTCTCATACTGCTGCCGACGGCTCTTGATGTCGTAACAGACATCGAAGCTTTGCATCAGGGTGAAGCGTTTGCCCTGATGGGGAAGCTGGGTGTAGTAGAAACGTTCGACAAGGTCATAGATAAGATAGAACCCTTTGCGGTGGTCGGCACTGCGGTCGATGGGTTCGCTGAGGTAGCGGGTAAAATCAAAGGGCATTCCCGCTTCTTCTACCTCTATGCGCATATCGCAGCTGCCTATACTGAAGGTAACGCCGAGGTCGATGTCGTAGGGACGCTCATACGCATGTACCAGGATATTTTCGAGCAGTTCGCCCAGCGCCTCTTCCATCGCTTTCATATCAAACAGCTCAAAAGAGTCCTGCAGGTAGTGCAACACGTTATAGATAAGACTGGTATGCGCTTTATTGGTGATCTTTATACTGATGGTGTCACGCATCGCGCATTGCCCTCACTGCAACGGCGGTCAAGACTTTCATCCCGATGTTCAGAGCATCGTCGTCGACATTGAAACGGCTGTTGTGCTGGGGTACGCAGGTCCCTTTTGCCTCACTGCAGGTGCCGAGGCGGAAAAATGCCCCCGGTACCTGTTCGAGGTAGAGCCCGAAGTCCTCCCCTCCCATGACGGGGTCGATAAGGTCGACACAGTTTGCTTTCCCGATGATCTGTTCGGCCTCTTCGACAAGCAGGTCGACCATGGCGGGCGTGTTGTCGACTTCCGGAGAGCCGAAGTCGTAGTTGAAGGTGTACTGCGCATGCATCGAGCGGCAGATCCCCTTGATGCTGATCTCCATCATCTTCGGAATAGAGTGGCGCACGTCGTGGTTGACGGTGCGTACCGTACCGGCAAGTTTGACATGGTCGCATATGACATTCTGCGCCTTGCCCCCTTCGATGGTACCCAGCGAGATGACTGCCGGGTGGAGCGGGTCTATCTGGCGCGAGACGATGTGGTTAAGGGAGTTGACGACCATGGAGGTGACAAGAATGGCATCGACGCCTTCGTGCGGCCGCGCCCCGTGGGAGCTTTTACCGAAGACCTCGATCTCGAAGGTGTCAGCCGATGCCAGCATGACACCTTTTTTGTACCCTATCTGCCCCGTGTTGAGGTAGGGGTAGGCGTGCAGGGCGAAAATGGCTTTTACATTCTCCAGTGCGCCATTGGCGATCATCTGGGAACTTCCCCCTTCCGTGATCTCCTCGGAGGGCTGAAAGATAAAGCGGATATTGCCGTGAAGCTTTTCTTTGGCATGATTGAGCGCGATGGCGCAGCCGAGCAGGACCGCCGTGTGCGAGTCGTGGCCGCAGGCGTGCATCACTCCCGTTTCGCGCGAGGCATACTCGGCATCTGTCTGTTCCGTGATGGGCAGGGCGTCCATATCGGCGCGCAGTGCCACAAAAGGCGCCCCCGGCAGAGTGACGATCTCGCCGATCACTCCGTAATGCTCATCAAACTCCCGGACAGAGATCCCTTCTGCTTCCATGATGCCTTTTACAAGGTATTTCGTATGCTCCTCGTGACCCGAGAGCTCAGGGTGTTTGTGCAGATCGCGCCGGATAGTCACAATGCGTTCATTGATCGTATCGATAGTCTCAAAGAGTGCTTTTTTCAGATCTTCCATAGAAGTAGTATATAACAGATTTCATAAGGGCATATCTGAAATTTTTCGTTTATGATCTGTATAGAAGGGCGTCAGCAACAAAATATGCTACACTTTTGCACCCAGATCGAGGAGTGGCTATCGTGCGTTTTGTTTTTATGCTTCTTTTTGCCGCACTGCTCTCAGCAGCCGAACTCTCATGGGCGGACAGCTATGCAGACGCTGTGGCAAAGGCAAAAGCGGAAAACAAAAATGTCCTTGTCCTCATATCGAAAGATCGCTGCCGCTGGTGCAAGAAGCTTAAAACGACGACACTGCAGGATGAAGCGGTCGTCGCACGGGTTGAGCGCGGCTATGTCGCTGTTGAAGTGACGCGCGGTGTCGATGACTATCCCGAGTACCTCAAGGCAAAAATGGTACCGATGAGTTACTTTCTCTATCCCGACGGTTCACTGATCATGCGCGGCGTTGCCGGCTACTGGTCAACAGAGGATTATATGTCGTTTCTTGACGACGTTGATTACAAGATCAAGAAACAGCGCGCGCAGTCAGCAGAAAAATAAAATATCAAATCATTACACAGTAGAAGGAATTGAATGGAATTTGTACAGACTAACAATGCCCCTCAGGCAATTGGACCTTACTCGCAGGCAGTCAAAGTTAACGGGATGGTCTATACATCAGGGCAGATCGCATTGACGCCTGAAGGCGAGATGCTGGGCAACGATGTTGTGATTCAGACAAAGCAGGTCGTCAAAAACCTTGCGGCGGTACTCGAGGCGGCAGGCAGCTCTATGGGGCAAGTCGTCAAGACGACGATCTTTCTTGACAGCATGGATGATTTCGCGACGGTCAACGAGATTTATGCAGAGGCGTTCGGCGATCATAAGCCGGTACGTTCTACGGTGGCAGTCAAAACATTGCCGAAAAACGCATTGGTTGAGATCGATGCGATTGCTTTAATTTAAACTTAAAGCTATTTCGTGTATACTTCGCGAACTTTTTGTAGACTTATTCAAGGTAGGGAACTATAATGTACGCAATTATTAAAAACGGTGGCAAGCAATACAAGGTAGAAGAGGGTGATATCCTCATGCTTGATAAGATGAGCCTTGAGCCGAAAGCCACTGTAGAAATCAATGAAGTTCTTGCCGTTAACAACGGTGAACTTAAAACTGGTACTCCATTCGTAGAGGGTGCTGTCGTAACTGCAGAAGTTATCAACGAAGGTCGTGACAAGAAAGTCGTGATCTACAAGAAACGCAGACGTAAAGACAGTAAATTGAAACGCGGCTTCCGTAGAAGCTTCACGCGTGTACGCATCACAAAAATCGCTGCGTAATTTATAAAGTAGGAGAAAAAGATGGCACATAAAAAAGGTCAAGGTAGTACACAGAATAATCGTGACTCAGCCGGACGTAGACTCGGTGTTAAGAAATTCGGTGGAGAATCTGTAGTAGCAGGAAACATCGTTATTCGCCAGCGTGGTACAAAAGTACACCCTGGTAAAAACATGGGTATGGGTAAAGATCACACACTATACGCACTTTGCGACGGTGTTGTTAAATTTGAGCGCAAAGATAAAAAGCGTAATCAAGTTTCTATCGTACCTGCTTCTTAATATACTCTTTTTAAAACAGTTTTTCAGGCTTTTGCCTGAAAACGTCACTATATACACTTCATATTTTAAACCTTAATACTGCACTATGCCGAACTCTGTAGTTCAATGTTAAGTTTTAGTACCGCACAAGGAAAGTTATGTTTTCAGATCATGTAGAATTGACAATTTCATCGGGTAAAGGCGGTCCGGGGTGTGCTGCATTCCGCCGCGAGAAGTTTGTCGTCCAGGGCGGTCCCAACGGCGGTGACGGCGGCCGTGGCGCCGATGTCTATTTCCGCGTAGACAACAACACCCATACGCTGGCGCACTTTCAGGGCAAGCGCAACCTCAAAGCCGAGAACGGCAAACCGGGCATGGGCTCGAACATGACAGGAAAATCGGGTCAGAAACTGGTCGTGATCGTACCGCCGGGTACGCAGGTGATCGACAAGGAGACGGGAGAGGTCCTGTTTGACCTTGTTGAAGACGGACAGGAAGTGCTGTTTCTGAGAGGCGGCAAAGGCGGCCTGGGCAATACGCACTTCAAATCTGCGACCAACCAGCGCCCGACCTATGCGCAGCCGGGCGAACCGGGAATCACCAAAGAGGTAAAACTCGACCTTAAACTGATCGCAGATGTCGGACTGGTCGGTTTCCCCAATGTCGGCAAGTCGACACTTATATCAACCGTATCAAATGCACGTCCGGAAGTCGCCAACTACGAGTTTACGACGCTGACACCGAAGCTCGGACAGGTCAATATCGGCGATTACGATTCATTTGTCATGGCTGACATCCCCGGTATCATCGGCGGGGCAAGCGAAGGGCGCGGTCTTGGCTTGAAGTTCCTGCGCCATATCGAGCGTACGCAGACACTGCTTTTCATGATCGACCTCGGCTCTTACCATGAGCTGCAGTCGCAGTACGAGACATTAAAAAACGAACTCGAGCAGTTCTCCGAGCCGCTCAGCCAGCGCAACTATGCGATCGCTTTGACACGTGCGGATGCGATGAGCCCGGAAGAAGCGGCTGAAAAAACCAATGCTTTTATTGCAATGCTTGGGCTTGAAGTTTCAAATCAGAGTGCATTCGGGTTTGACGCGGCACTGCCGCATTTCGAACAGGGGAATGCGGAAGGGACCGAAGCGCTTGACAGCAGCAAACCGTTCTTTATCGTACCGATCTCCTCGGTCATGCATACCAATATCAAGCCGTTGACCTATGCGCTGCATCACATGGTGTCATTAACACGCAAATGAAACGGATCGTTCTTAAAGTCGGCAGTGCGGTACTGACGGAACAAAACCACATTGCAAAAGATCGGATGCAGAACCTTGTCGATCTCATAGCGGAGCTCAAGCGCGAGTACGAGGTCATCCTTGTTTCATCGGGTGCGGTCTCTGCGGGTTACGGCGAACTGAAGCTCGATAAAAGCGTACTCGCAAACAAGCAGGCACTCGCGTCTATCGGGCAGCCGGTACTGATGCACCGCTACCGCCGCAAGTTTGAACGTCACGGCGTACTGATCTCGCAGGTATTGGTGACTGCAGCCAACTTTAACACGGCTGAACAGGCGATGCGCGCAAACGAGACCATTGAGACACTGCTGAAAAACGGGGTCATCCCCATTGTCAATGAAAACGACGCGACCTCCACGGACGAACTGGTCCTTGGCGACAATGACCAGCTTTCGGCGTATGCTGCTTACCATTTTGGTGCAGAGATGCTGATCATTCTCTCCGATATCGATGCCTACTATGACCGTGACCCGAGAGAGCACGAGGATGCACAGGTGCTTTCCACGGTAGACCATATCCCGCAAGAGGAGCTTGAACGCAGTGTGACACCTAACAACAGCTTTGCGACCGGCGGTATAGTGACCAAGCTAAAAGCGGCCGATTTCCTGATGAAACGGGGCAAAAAGATGTTTCTTGCGAGCGGTTTCGACCTGAGCGACGTGAAAAGTTTTCTGCTTGCGCATGAGCATCAGGGCGGAACGCTCTTTATACCGAGGGAGTCATGATGCGCGTTATCTTTATGGGCACGCCCGATTATGCCAGCCGTATTCTCGAAGCGCTGATAGACGCGGAAGATGTAGAGGTCGTCGCTGTCTATACGCAGCCTGACAAGCCGGTCGGACGCAAAAAAGTGATGACGCCGCCTCCGGTGAAAGTTGTCGCCCAGGCGCAGAGCATCGCACTCTACCAGCCTTCGCGCCTGCGGGATGAAGAGGTCGTCAGCGAACTTAAGACAATCGAGTGTGACTATATCGTTGTCGCGGCGTATGGGCAGATACTTCCAAAAGCGGTACTTGATCATGCACCGTGTATCAACCTGCACGCTTCCATCCTGCCGCAGTACCGCGGTGCCAGTCCGATTCAGCAGACACTGTTAAACGGCGATGCCGAGACAGGCGTTACGGCGATGTTGATGGACGAGGGGCTCGATACGGGGGCGATCCTGAAGATCTCGCGCATCGCAGTAGGTGATGATGAGATGGTCACATCGCTGTTTGACAGGCTGACGGAGTGCGCTGAAGAACTGACACTGGATGTCCTGCGCAAGTTTGACGAGTTGACGCCGCTCCCTCAAAACGATGCGGAAGCGACACACTGCAAAAAGATCACCAAAGAGGATGGTCTTGTCGCTTTTGAAGACGCCGCGCTTATCTATAACAAATACCGTGCGTTTACACCGTGGCCGGGTATCTACCTTGCAAGCGGCATGAAGCTTAAAAAGATGGCGATGGAACATTACTGCAAAGCGTACAGAGCCGGTGAGATCCTGCAGATCGATTCCGACAGTATCGTTGTCGGCTGTGCTCTGGGCGCGTTGCGCATATATACCGTACAGCCGCCATCGAAAAAAGAGATGGCCGTACTTGATTATCTCAACGGAAAGAGGCTCGGGCTTGCAGATCTGCTCGCTTGAGCGTGTCGACTCGACACAGCGCTACCTTCTTGATGCACTCAAAAGCGAAACGCTGAATGCACCGGTAGCGATTGTCGCGTCGCAGCAGTATGGCGGCAAAGGCAGCAGGGGCAACGGCTGGGAAGGACTGGAGGGAAACCTCTTCTTCTCCTTTGCAGTGCCGCATACCTCTCTGCCGGTGGACCTCAAGCTTGAATCGGCTTCGATCTATTTTACCTATGTGTTGACAGAGTTATTGCGCGAAATGGGCTCGAAGATCTGGCTTAAATGGCCCAATGACCTCTATGTAGGTGAGAAAAAAGCAGGCGGCGCCATCACAAATCTGCATAATGACATCCTGGTGTGCGGTATCGGGTTGAACCTGAAGCACGCGCCAGAGGGATTTGGCATATTGGATATTAATCCTGAACGGAATCTGTTACTCGAAAGTTACTTCGAAAAATTAGAAAAAAAGATTTCATGGAAGCAGATTTTTAGTAAATTCGAGTTAGAATTTGACAAAAGCAGAGTCTATGAGACACATGTCGACGGTAAGCATGTTTCTCTTCAAAACGCAATCTTATTGCGAGACGGTTCACTAGAGTGCAACGGCCAAAGGATATACAGTTTACGATGAGTGAAGTAATAGTAATCGCCAATCAAAAAGGCGGAGTCGGTAAAACAACAACAGCGGTAAACCTTGCAGCATCTTTAGCAGTTGCTGAAAAGAAGGTACTGCTGATCGATGCCGATCCTCAAGCCAACGCAACGACCTCTCTGGGGTATCATAGAAATGATTATGAGTTCAACATCTATCATGTTCTTATCGGTACGAAACCGCTGCGCGACATCATATTGAAGACGACCCTGCCGACGCTATCGCTCGCACCGTCGAACATCGGGCTGGTCGGTGTCGAGAAAGAGTACTATGAAGCGGGCAACGCCAAAGGGCGCGAACTGATCTTGAAAAACGCCATCGCACAGGTGAAGAAAGAGTATGACTATGTCATCATCGACTCACCTCCGGCACTCGGACCGATGACCATCAATGCGCTCAGTGCATCAAACTCCGTCATCATTCCGATCCAGTGTGAGTTTTTTGCACTGGAAGGTCTGGCACAGTTACTGAACACGGTGCGCCTTATCCGAAAGACGATCAATCCGAAGCTGAGCATCAAAGGATTCCTGCCGACGATGTACAGTTCGCAGAACAACCTGTCCAAACAGGTCTTTGCCGATCTGAGCCAGCATTTCAAAGGAAAACTATTCAGGGGTATCGACGACGAGTTCATCGTCATCCCGCGCAATGTCAAACTGGCTGAAAGTCCGAGTTTCGGAAAGCCGGCAATCCTTTATGATGTGAAATCAAGCGGTTCTATAGCGTACCAGGATCTCGCGCAAGCGATCATTGCATAATGGCAAAGTCACAACAAGCTCTCGGCCGCGGTCTGGGTGCACTGCTTACCGAAATGGAAGAGGTGTATGACAACGAAGTGCCAAAGCAGCACACAATCGTAGAAATCCCTCTCAGCCAGGTTCGTCCCAACCCTTTCCAGCCGCGCAAGTCCTTTGATGAGAAGTCACTCTCGGAGCTCAGCGACTCTATCAAAGAACACGGACTGCTTCAGCCGATCGTCGTTATTGAAGACATAGACGGTTATATTCTTGTCGCAGGCGAACGCCGTCTGCGTGCAAGCAAACTCGCGAAGACGAAAACCATCAAGGCGATCGTCGCCACGCTTGACGAAGAGAAGATGCGCGAACATGCGCTGGTCGAAAACATTCAACGCGACGAGCTCAATGCGATCGATCTGGCACATGCCTATGACGAACTGCTGAAAGTACATGAACTGACCCATGAGGACCTTTCCAAAAAAATCCACAAGAGCCGAACGCACATCACCAATACGCTGCGCCTGCTGAGCTGAATAAAAAAGTCCAAAAAGCCCTGCTTGAAGGCAAGATCAGTGCCGGCCACGCCAAAGTGCTTGTAGGGCTGGATGAAAAAGAGCAGAATATGATGGTCGATTCGATCATCGGCCAGAAACTGAGCGTACGCGATGTGGAGTCCATGGTCAAAAACATGAAAAGAGAGAGCAGTGCCCCGGGACCGTCACAGCCCAAAAAAGAAGCTCCCGATTTTTCAGAACTGAAGAAAAAACTTGAATATTATGGAATGAACAGTTCGTTTAAAGGTAATAAATTAACCATTACTTTTGAAAATAATGATGAAATTGCTGCATTTATAGACCACTTACGCTAAAAAAAAGATCCATTTAACGATTCCTTCAATTTATACATAGTATAATCTCGCAACTTTTAGGAGGTGCTATGTTAGATATAAGTCCGATGCTGCTCGGCAGTACACTGATTGTCTTTCTTATCCTGATTGCCGTACTCAATGCTTGGTTGTATAACCCTCTCTTCAACTACATGCAAAAGCGCGATGCAGATATCAAAAAAGATCTTGACGAAATTGGTTCCAATGACGATGAGATCGCTGCGCGTTTAGCTGAAGCTGAAAAGATCGTTATGGACGCCAAACTTGGGGCTGCGGCAACGCGTGAGAAAGTGATTGCTGACGCAAAAGAGCTGGCTGAAAGTAAAATGGAGGCTAAACGTAGCGAAATCGCTGCAGAGTATGTTGAGTTTGAACAGACGTTGAATAAAGAACGTGAAGAACTTAACAATGCACTGTTGTCGCAGGTACCGTTGTTCAAAGAAGCGGTCAAAGCTAAGTTTAGTCAGATATAAGGGTAATGATGCGTAGAATTCTTCTTTCATTATTAATGATTTCAGCATGTGCTGTTGCGTCGGAAACAGGTGCGGAAGCAGGCGGTGGTACAGATATTGTACAGCGTACTGTCAACTTCCTGATATTTGCAGGTATCCTTTATTACCTTCTTGCCGACCCGATTAAAAACTATTTTGTTGGACGTACTCAGGGAATTGCCGATGAACTTCAAAAAGTTCAAGACAAGCTCCGTGAGTCCAAAGAACAAAAAGAGGCAGCTCAACAGAAGATCGATGAGGCTCACAAGTTCGCTGAGCAGCTTCTCGAAACTTCGAAAAAAGAGAATAAGATCATCAATGACCGTATCATGGCGCAGTGTGAAAACGATCTTGAGAACCTTCAGAAACAGAGTGTTTCCCTGATGGATCTCGAGCAGCGCAAAATGATCCGTTCAGTCGTTGATGAAGTAATGGGCGATGTACTGAGCCAGGATGGCGCCGGTCTTGATAAAGACGCCATGGCACAGATCATCATGAAAAAGGTGGCTTAATTATGGAAGAACTGATAGCTAAACGTTATATCAAAGCGATCCAGGAAGTGAGCAACGAAGCGGATTTTGAAACAATTTCCGACCTCTTCGGTGCACTTGCAGGAAGCTTTGAGGACGAAAAATTTCTTCAAATTGTCAACAGTCCTTCTGTCAGCAATGAACAGAAAAAAGAGATCCTTTTAGGTGCGGTGTCATCAGCACAGAGCGAGCCGGTCAACAACCTTATCGCTCTTTTGGCTGAGAACGGCCGTATCAACGTCATCCCTGCTATCGCAGGCGAGATGAAAAAAGAGATTGCACGTCTTAAGAAGAGCTATGTCGGTACTGTCTACAGTAACAACGACATGGACGCTTCTGCAATCGAAGGTCTCAGCAGCGGCCTTGGCAAAAAAGTAGATGCAACCATTGCACTCTCTTTTGTGAAAAACGATTTCGACGGCGTAAAAGTGGAAGTACCTGATCTCAATATCGAGATAAACTTCTCAAAAAGCCGCATTAACACGCAGCTAGTCGAACACATATTAAAAGCAATTTAACCTTTGAAAGGAGAAAAGTAGTGGTAGCTAAAATTCAAGCAGATGAGATTAGTTCAATCATCAAAGAACGTATAGAAAATTTTGAACTGAATGTAGATATCAATGAAACTGGCAAGATCGTCTCTTATGCGGACGGTATTGCTAAAGTATATGGTCTTAACAATGTTATGGCCGGTGAGATGGTAGAGTTTGAGGATGGAACTCAGGGTATGGTCATGAACCTCGAGGAGAGCGCAGTAGGTGTCGTTATCCTTGGTAAAGGTCTTGAACTTCGTGAGGGAATGAGCGTTAAGCGTCTTAACAGACTGCTACGTGTTCCTGTAGGCGACGCGCTTCTTGGCCGTGTTGTAAATGCTCTTGGTGAGCCTATTGACGGTAAAGGTCCGATCGAAGCGACTGAGTCTCGTTTTGTTGAGGAAAAAGCACCTGGTATCATGGAGCGTAAATCGGTTCACGAACCAATGGCTACAGGTATCAAGTCTATCGATGCTCTTGTTCCGATCGGCCGTGGCCAGCGTGAGCTTATCATCGGTGACCGCCAGACTGGTAAGACGACTGTCGCACTTGACGCTATTATCAACCAGAAAGGCAACGGCGTTGTCTGTATCTATGTTGCAGTAGGTCAGAAAGAGTCGACAATCGCTCAGGTTGTTCGCCGTCTTGAAGAGCATGGCGCGATGGAATACACGATCATCGTTTCTGCTACTGCATCTCAGGCAGCTGCACTGCAGTTCCTTGCACCATACACCGGTGTAACAATGGGTGAGTACTTCCGTGACAACGCACGCCACGGTCTGATCGTTTATGATGATCTTTCCAAGCATGCAGTTGCATACCGTGAAATGTCTCTGATCCTTCGTCGTCCTCCTGGCCGCGAAGCATACCCTGGTGACGTTTTCTACCTACACTCTCGTCTTCTTGAGCGTGCAGCGAAAATGAACGATGACGAAGGTGCAGGCTCTTTGACTGCGCTTCCGATCATCGAGACTCAGGCTGGTGACGTTGCGGCATATATCCCGACAAACGTTATCTCCATTACTGACGGTCAGATCTTCCTGGAAACTGACCTCTTCAACTCTGGTGTCCGCCCGGCGATTAACGTTGGTAACTCGGTATCACGTGTTGGTGGTGCTGCTCAGATCAAAGCTACCAAGCAGGTTGCAGGTACACTGCGTCTTGACCTTGCTCAGTACCGTGAGCTTCAGGCGTTTGCACAGTTCGCTTCAGATCTTGACGAAGTTAGCCGCAAGCAGCTTGAGCGCGGTCAGCGTATGGTAGAGGTTCTTAAGCAGCCTCCGTTCTCTCCGCTTCCAGCTGAGAAACAAGCACTGATCATCTTCGCCGGTAACGCTGGCTTCCTTGATGATATCGAAGTCGATGCAGTTGTGAAATTCGAAGCGGAACTTTATCCGTTTGTAGAAGCTTCATACCCGCAGATTTTTGAAAACATCAGAAGTGCATCTAAGATCGATGATGAGACAGACGCACTTATGAAAAAAGCGATCGAAGAGTTTAAAGCTACTTTTGTTGCTGAGTAAGGACCATTATGGCCAACTTAAAAGATATTCAAAGAAAGATTAAGAGCGTTTCGAGCACGCAGAAGACTACGCGTGCTATGAAACTCGTCTCTACGGCGAAACTTCGCCGTGCGGAAGAGCTGGCAAAGCGTTCACGTCTTTATGCTGAGAAAATCAACGAAGTGATCTCTGAAACAGCATCACGTATCAAGTGCCACAAAATCGGTGGCATTGAGAACCGCTGTTTCGAAAAAATCGAAGCACCTCAGATGATCGACATCGTTTTTGTTACTGCCGACAAAGGTCTTTGCGGCGGTTTCAATATTCAGACGATCAAAGCAGTACGCAACCTGATGGCTCAATATAAAGAGCAGAAGGTCAAAGTACGCCTCAGAGGTATCGGTAAAAAGGGTGTTGAGTATTTCAGATTTAATGAAATCGAGATGCTCGACGAGGTTACTGACCTGAGCTCGGCACCGGACGTAGAGCGTTCAAACGAATTTATCCTCTCTTCAGTCAATGACTACAAAGAGGGTAAGATAGACGGTCTTTACATCGTCTATAACGGTTACAAAAACGTTCTTACACAAGAGCTGCATGTAAACCGCGTTCTGCCGGTGGATGTTGATCAGTATGAGTGTGAAGAAGCAAAAGACTCACTTCTGGAGATCGAATCCGAAGATGAAGAGAAAATGCTTGATGCTCTGATCACGAAGTATGTACAGAACAACATGTATTATGCATTGATCGATTCAGTTGCAGCTGAGCATAGCGCGCGTATGCAGGCTATGGATGCGGCAACCAACAATGCAAAAGAGATGGTTAAGAAACTGACCGTTCAGTTTAATAAAGCACGTCAAGAAGCTATTACAACAGAGCTTATTGAGATCATCAGCGGCGTCGAGTCGATGAAATAAATGGAGGAAACGATGATTGGTAAAATTGTCCAGGTAATGGGACCAGTTGTTGACGTAGATTTCGAAGATTATCTTCCGGCTATCTATGAAGCAATTGAAGTAAATACATCAGTAGAAGGTAACGAGTATCGTCTGGTACTTGAAGTGGCTGCACATATCGGTGACGGTCGTGTTCGTACAATCGCAATGGATATGACTGAAGGTCTTAGCCGTGGTCTTGACGCGAAAGCGACAGGCGCTCCGATCAAAGTTCCGGTTGGCGAGAAAGTTCTCGGCCGTATCTTCAACGTTATCGGTGAAACGATTGACGGTGGCGATCAGGTAACTGACTCTGAGACATGGTCTATCCACCGTGATCCTCCGCCACTTGTTGAGCAGAGCACAAAGACTGAGATGTTCGAAACGGGTATCAAAGTCGTTGACCTTCTTGCTCCATATGCAAAAGGTGGTAAAGTCGGTCTGTTCGGTGGTGCGGGCGTTGGTAAAACGGTCATCATCATGGAGCTTATCCACAACGTTGCACACGGTCACGAAGGTCTTTCAGTATTCGCCGGTGTCGGTGAGCGTACTCGTGAGGGTAATGACCTTTACTACGAGATGAAAGAGTCAAACGTACTTGACAAAGTTGCACTCTGCTACGGTCAGATGAGTGAGCCTCCTGGAGCACGTAACCGTATCGCATTGACTGGTCTTACTATGGCGGAGTACTTCCGTGATGAGAAGAAGCTTGACGTACTGATGTTTATCGACAACATCTTCCGTTTCGCACAGTCAGGTTCAGAGATGTCTGCACTTCTTGGCCGTATCCCTTCAGCAGTTGGCTACCAGCCGACACTTGCTCGTGAGATGGGTGCGCTTCAAGACCGTATTACATCGACAACAAACGGTTCAATCACTTCTGTTCAAGCGGTATACGTACCTGCGGATGACTTGACTGACCCGGCTCCGGCTTCTGTTTTTGCTCACCTTGATGCAACGACAGTTCTTAACCGTAAAATTGCAGAGAAAGGTATCTACCCGGCGGTAGATCCACTTGACTCTACATCTCGCCTTCTTGATCCGCAGATCATCGGCGAAGAGCACTACAATGTTGCTCGCGGTGTTCAGAAGACACTACAGAAGTACAAAGACCTTCAGGATATCATTGCTATCCTTGGTATGGATGAGCTTTCTGAAGAGGACAAATCAGTTGTCGAGCGTGCTCGTAAAATTGAGAAGTTCCTTTCTCAGCCGTTCTTCGTTGCGGAAGTATTTACCGGTGCACCTGGTAAATATGTTTCTCTTGAAGATACGATCAAAGGCTTTAAAGGTATTCTTGAAGGTGAATACGATCATATGCCGGAATCAGCGTTCTACATGGTTGGCGATATGAACGAGGCCATCGCAAAAGCTGATAAACAGAAAAACAGCTAATTGTTGTTTTCCATCTAAAGGATAATCTATGGAAACACTACAGCTTGAAATTTTGACGCCAAACGGCCTTATCTTCTCCGGAAAAGTAGCGCAGGTTACACTTCCGGGCGAAGAGGGCGAGTTCGGTGTTCTGCCTCAGCATGCTTCGCTAACGACACTGCTTCAGCCAGGCGTTATCGAACTTGAGAAAGAGGACAAATCTATCGAGTCGGTTGTTATCAACTGGGGTGTTGTTCAGGTAACCGAGGAGAAAGTAAACGTACTGGTTGACGGTGCTGTTGCTATCCGCGGTGAGAGTGAAGGCGAAATCGCACAATCACTTGACGATGCCAAGACACTTCTGAAAGACATCTCCGATTCTAACGTGGCAATTGCTACCGTGTCGGCGAAACTCGATTCGGCTGCTAAGAACCTGGTGTAATGGACGCTTTAGTCGATTTTTACATCAAAAGCCATGGCGTGACACTCTTTGTGCTCGCCGTGCTTGCAACCTACTTTATTGCCCTTAACTGGGTGTTTTTCTACCGCTACTTTTCTCTAAATAAATGGGTTGCAATCGAGAGCCAGTCTCTCGAGTCTCTTCTATTGGGTGCTTCAAGCGTCTCTGACTCCGCCTATCTCAGTCACTTCATCAAAACGAGCAATACACTCTCCAAAGAGATATTTGATCTGGGTATGTTTGCTTCGACGAAAGAAGCGACTAAAGGCTTGTCACTGCTCTCTGTCGTCGCCTCAACGTCTCCGTTCATCGGACTTTTCGGTACGGTCGTCTCTATCTTGGATACGTTCAGCAGCATCGGGCAGGCAAGCGGTACCATGGCTATCATCGCCGCAGGTGTCTCAGATGCACTTATCGCAACGGCTGCGGGTATCTTTGTAGCTATCTTTGCCTACACGTACCATCAGATACTCAAACGCACGTCGTATGAACTGACTGGTCTTATACGTATGCAGAGTGATGCCATAATGGCACGCCAAGGCTGATACATATGTACGATTGGGACGAGAAACCGGAACTCAACATCACACCGCTTGTGGATGTGATGCTGGTTCTGCTCGCTATTTTGATGGTCATCGCTCCCAATATCGTCTATGAAGAGCTGATCAATCTGCCTAAAGGCTCCGCACAGAAAGAGCTTTCAAAAAAGCCGCCTGTTCACATTACGATCAACAAAGAGGGTGAAGTCGTTGTCAATAAGGAAAAGTTTCTCCTGAATGCGTTCATGGACAATTTCTTTCAATATTCACAAAAACTTGACACCAAAGCATCCGTGATGATCAGTGCGGATAAAAATCTTGATTATGGTACGGTGATGTCGGTTCTCGCAGCTGTAAAACAGGCTGGTTTTACTGAGGTCTCCCTGGCGACGAATGGGTAGTTATAACGAACGTTATTTCTATCTCGGCGGTGCGATCTCTTTTGCACTGTTCGCTGTCGTCGTGCTGCTTTTCGCTCTGCTCCTTTCAGCGGAGAAGGCAAAGAGTTTTGCCATGATAAAAGACAACTATGTCTCCGTTTCCATCTCTATGCAGACCCTGCAGCGTGCCCGCAGCGACGCCAAAAAACCTAAACCCACCCCTAAAAGCAAGCCCAAAGAGAGTGTTGCCGAGACACCGACGCCGTCTCCGGCAAAAGCACCTGACATCGCATCACTCTTCTCTGATGTAAAAACGCAGAAGATCGTGCACAAGAAGAAGACGACACCTCAAAAAATAGACAATCAGCGTCTAAGCGCCATTGAGAAACGCCTGAAAACCGTCTCCAAGAAAGAGAACAGTGCCGCGACCCAGAAGATCAAAGAGCTGCGGATCATCCGCCCCGATGAGAACGATGGCGGCGCGAGCAGTTCAACTGCTTCGGAAGTAAATGAATATTTGGCTAGAATACAGGCATTCGTCTATTCACATTTCTATCCGCCGCCGAGTACCGAAGGCAGTATTGCCAGGGTATACCTCTCGATAAACGCCGCGGGAATGATGACAGATTTTAGGATTTTAAAGGGATCGGGAAACACCCTCTTTGACAGCGAAGTCGAACAGCTGGAGAAGCGTCTGCGCGCTCTCTCCTTTCCAAAACATCCTAAATCAAAACCGCAGAATATGGAAATTTACCTGATCGCCGAGGAGAAGTAATGCGTATAGTTCTAGGTCTTATGTTTAGCATTGTTATGCTTTTTGGTGCCGACGCCACAATCGAAGTAACAAAGAAGGTAGATTCTCTGCCGTCTATTGCTATTGAAGATGCATCGGTCAATTATACAGACAAGATAAGCAAACAGTTTTTCCGTGTACTGCAAAGCGATATGAATGTCCTCGCCATATTCAATGTAGACCGTAATTATGCATCGACACACTTCAATAATGAAAAAGTGACTGCCCAGAACAGCAAGGTTGATTATGTGCTGCGTTACCGCCTGAGTCAGGATGATAACGGGGCGTTCGTTGCCGATATCAAACTGATCCATGACGATAGTCCCGTGATGCAAAAACGCTATCGCGTCGGCAACAGCAACATGCATGTCTTTATCGCCCATGCGATTGCCTATGACATCAACGAGCAGATGGGCGCGGTGCCGGTGGAGTGGATCAAACGCAAAGTGGTCATCTCCCGTCTGGTCGCTCCGGGGAAAAGCGAGATCCTTATTACGGATTACACCCTCTCGTATCAGCATGTCATGATCCGCGGCGGACTGAAAGTATTCCCCCAGTGGGCGGATGAAGAGCAGACAAAGTTCTATTACTCGTCGCTTGATGAACGTCTGCCGACCCTCTACCTTATGGACACACGTACAGGCAAAAGCCAAAAGATCATGAGCTCAGACGGTATGATGGTCTGTTCGGATGTAAGTGAAGACGGTCGCCAGCTCCTGCTTACCATGGCACCTTCCGGACAGCCGGATATCTATCTCTACGACACCGTAACCAAGCAGAAAAAACGCATGACGACATACAGCGGTATCGATGTCAGCGGCCAGTTCATGGAAGATGGGCGTATTACGTTTGTCTCCAACCGTTTGGGATACCCGAACATCTTTTCGAAGAAAATCAACTCGAAAGCTGTAGAGCAGATGGTCTACTACGGTAAAAGCAACTCATCGTGCAGCGCACACAAAGAGTACCTTGTCTATAAAGCCAGAGAGAGTAACAACGCCTTCTCGCCGAACACGTTCAACCTTCACCTTATCTCTACGAAAACAGATTTCATCCGCCGTCTGACGGCTACGGGTATCAACGAATTCCCGCGTTTTTCAAAAGACGGAAGTTCGATACTTTTCGTAAAAAACTATAAGAAGCAGAGCTCTATCGGTATCATCCGCCTGGAGTACAACAAAAACTTTCTCTTCCCGCTCAAAGTGGGCAAGATCCAGTCAATGGACTGGTAAAGAGTCTGTTTAATGGCTTGTAACAAGGTGATGAGGCTTTGTTACCTTTTTAAGTTATAATCGTTTGAGTGTGCAGGCATATTGGATGCTGACGCATATTTTTTTAAGATTGTTTTGTTAGAATACACTAAATTTGAGTAAAGGGTCTCTAAAGATGAAAAAACTGTTTTTTTTCGGTTCAGTAGCAGTAATGCTGCTTCTAAGTGGATGTAGTACGAAGGAACCAGCCATTGATGCAACACATGGCCAAGAAGATGTATCTCCGGTAGCCGGCGGTACAGTTGACGGTGCCGCAGGTGAAGGCGGTATGGATATTGTTGCTATTGATGCAGAAGGCATGGCCGGTGCAGACAGCAATGAGATGACGATGAGCGGTCTTGAGCAGAAGATGGTAACGATCAACTTCGATTTCGACAAGTTCAATATCCGTGCGGACATGCAAGATGCGATGAGTGCGAATGTCCAACTTGCCAACGGCGATGCACTGTCGTATATGATCAAACTTGAAGGCAACTGTGACGAGTGGGGTAGCGACGAGTATAACTACGCACTGGGTCTGCGCCGCTCAAACGCTGTCAAGCAGGCGATGATCGCTGACGGTGTTGCCGAAGCACGCATTACTATGGTCAGTTACGGTGAAAGCAACCCTACCTGTACTGATAAGAGTGAAGCCTGCTGGGCTAAGAACCGTCGCGTAGATTTTAAACTTCTTCCGTAAATGCTGCGCGCGTTAATACTTCTGATCACCCCTTTTGCTCTGTTTGCTTCCGAGCCCTCGGCGTTCGGGGCAGGCAACCTGGAGAGTGACACTCCTTATGGATTGACAGCCAGTGAAAAGAGCATCCTCAAGAACAAAGAAAAATTAAACTCTATCCAACGCTCTACCCGCGCACATGAAGGCGAAGTCCAGAGTCTGCGCGAGCGTCTTGACGGCCTTCAGACTATTGTCGAGGGAATGAATGAGAAATCGCATAAGAACAGGGTAGAGCTCAACAAGTTTATCGACAGCTATCGCAGTGAAGAACTGGAAAGAGATGACCTTGCACGGGTGGTTCAGGCGAACGAAGAGAATATCGTCAAACTTCAAACGGTATTGACGGAGTTCTCGAAGATGATCGATACGATCAATGCGAACTACGTCTCCAAAGAAGAGTATAACGCCCTTGTGAAAGATGTCAACGCATTTAAAAGCGAGGTAAGCAAAGCCCTGAAATCCGTCGGTAGTTCCAAAAGTGCAGCCGGGTCGTCGTCTCCTTTTAAAGGGATGAGCAAAGCGCAGGTGGCTAAAAAAGCGCGTGAATACTACGATAAAGAGTATTATACGAAGGCCATCGAACACTATGAATACCTGATCGAACAAAACTATAAGCCGGCCAGGGCCTATTATATGATCGGCGAGATGTGGTATTACCGCAAGTCGTACGAAAAAGCGATCAGCTACTTTAAAGAGAGCGCCAAGCGGTACGACAAGGCTTCGTATATGCCGACACTGCTTCTGCATACGGCGGTATCCATGGATAAAACAGGGGACAAGGAAAATGCGCGGGCATTTTACAATGCGCTCATCGCAAAATACCCTGACACGACAATGGCGGCGGAAGCTCAAAAAAGAGTGGGTAAGCTTTAAACGCTACCTTGCTCACTTCAGTATTTTAATAGTTTAATATGTTAAAATCGCGAATTAAATTTATAGACTTCTCCTAGAACTCTAAACAAAGGCAAATTATGGCAATCGAAACAAATCAAGTAGTATCTATCGAGTATGAAGTACGTGACGGCGACACTGTCGTAGACAGCAATGTCGGCGGTCAGCCTTTAACATTCATCTTCGGTAAAGGCCAGATCATCCCGGGTCTTGAAAACGGTATCGTCAACATGGCTATCGGCGAAAAAGGCGATGTCCTTGTAAAAGCTGCTGACGCATACGGCGAGCACAACCCGGAAGCTCAGCAGGAAGTACCGAAAGAGCAGTTCGCAGGTATCGACCTTAACGTAGGCATGACGCTTTACGGCCAGGGCGAAGACGGCGGTACTGTCCAGGTTATCGTTAAAGAGATCAAAGACGAGAGCGTTCTGATCGACTTTAACCACCCGCTTGCAGGCAAAGACCTTATGTTCACGGTAACTATCAACAATGTACGTGATGCATCTGCAGAAGAAGCTATGACTGGTGTTCCGGCTGAGAACAAGCAAGACGATAGCGGATGCTGTGGAGGCGGTGGCAGCAGCTGTGGATGCCACTAATTTTATTACTGCATCCAGCGCTTCGCATGAAGCCTTCAAAACAGCCAATCTGTTAAAAACCCTCACGGTGAATGCCTACATTCACGGTGAGAAGGGCACGGGTAAAAAGACCCTGGCCCGTTATATCCTTCCGCATGCCCCCATTATTGACGCTGCTGATTACGATGCCCTCTCTATGGCACTTCAAAGCAACAGCGAAGTCATCATCACACACATAGAAAAATCGCCAAACATCATCAAGCTCGGTGAGCAGATCAATGAGCATGACACACGTGTCATCGCTACGGGAAGCAGCGGCTATTCGCATGCGCTTATCGAAGAGCTGTTCAGCGTGCAGCTTTTTCTGCCGGCGCTACACACCCGTCCGGAAGATGTCACTGCGCTGGCCGCGCATTTTCAAGAAGAAGCACGGGAGATCTTCGGCACTCTCGAAAGTCTCCGTCTGAACACGGTTGAACCCGATCTTTCAGAAAACGCGTTGTCTCTCAGGCGTCAGCTCTTTTTGCATCTGCTGATGCAGAATGTCAGCGAGAAGGAGATGATGAGTATAATGGAACAGTATCTTTCGGATAAACTCGGTTCGAACAATGATTACCGGGTATTTTTGCACCTTTACGAAGTACCGCTTATCCGTGCGGGTTTGAAACGGTTTAAATCTCAGTTGCAGCTCTCGGACCGTTTGGGCCTGAACCGCAACACGTTACGCAAGAAAATTTCAGAAAACAAGGAGTATGGACTAGATGAGTAAAATAGCTATGATTTTTCCCGGACAGGGAAGCCAGACAATAGGGATGGGACGTGCGTTCTATGAGAGCAGTGCCGTTGCACGCGAGATGTTTGAGAAGGCCGGTGAACGTATTGGCGTAGACTTTAAAGCGCTCCTTTTCGAAGAGAACGAGCAGATCAACCAGACGGCTTACACGCAGCCGGCAATCCTGCTGGTCTCCATGATCGCATACCGTCTGTTTCAGGATGCATGCCCGACCACACCGACACTGCTCCTTGGACACTCTCTGGGTGAGTTCAGTGCGGTAAGCGCTGCGGGTGCACTGGATTATCTTGACGCTGTCGAGCTTGTCCATAAGCGCGGTGCGCTGATGCAGGGTGCCTGCGAAGGTATCGATGCGGGTATGATGGCGATCGTCGGTCTTGATGACGAGAGTGTCGAGAAGGTGTGTGCCGATGCACAGGCTGCGGGCAAAAAAGTGTGGCCGGCCAACTTCAACCAGGACGGTCAACTGGTCGTCGCGGGACTGAAAGCAGACCTCTCAAGCCTTGAAGAGGCGTTTAAAGAAGCGGGTGCAAAACGCGCACTGCTGCTTAACATGTCTGTCTCAAGCCACTGTCCGCTGCTTGAAAGTGCACAGCCTGCACTGACAGAGGCGATGCAAAGCATGCTTTCAGACAACTTCGTCGCACCGGTCGTTTCCAACGTTACCGCTGCACCATACAGTACCAAGGCCGACGCAGTCGCGCTTTTGAGCGATCAGCTTGTCAAGCCTGTACGTTACAAGCAGTCGATCGCCGCCATCGCGGGTGATGTCGACATGGCGATCGAGTTCGGTAACGGTACGGTCCTTAAAGGCCTTAACCGCCGTATTGCCAAAGATCTTACGACAATGAACGTTTTCGACATGGACTCTTTGCAAAAGGTTATTGAAGAACTTTCATGAAAGTAGCACTCATACAGAATGCGCCGCGTCTGAACCGAACGAACCTTGAGAGCGTACTTGAGCGTGTCGCAGAGCATACGGGGAGTGCCGATGTCATCGTCTTCGCCGAACTGGCACTTAACGGGTATCTGCTGCAGGACAAGGTCTACGAAGACGCGTGGCGTCTTGATGAGCTGACACCATTGTATGAAGCCAGCCGCGAAATAGACATTGTCATCGGTGCAGCTGTCAAGGTGGACGGACGTACCTATAACAGTGCTTTGCATTTCAGTAACGGCGAGCTGCTGCATATGCACCATAAAGTACACCTGCCAAACTACGGCATGTTCGAAGAGGCGCGCTACTTCTTCAAAGGCGAAACGATTGCGACGTATGAGAGCAGTTACGGCAAGACGGCGATGGTGGTCTGTGAAGACCTCTGGCGTGCGAACGTCATCGCCGAGATCGCCGAAGCAAAACCGGACATCGTGTATGTCCTGGCGAACTCACCGGCACGCGACTTCAGCGACGAAGGGCTCCTGATCGAACAGCAGTGGGACGCGCTGCTGAAATCAACGGCACTGCTGAGCAGCAGCTATGTCATCTTCGTCAACCGTGTCGGTTTTGAAGACGGCCTCGGTTTCTGGGGCGGCAGCCGTGTGATCACGCCAAAAGGGCAGGTCGAGCACTGTTTGAAGAACTTTGAAAACGAAGCGGCCGTCGTGCCGCTTAACAACCGTCTGCACGCTGTCCAGCAGTGGATGGCAAAAATAGATTAACCACGAAAGAAGTCTGAACATGAAAATTGCGATTATGGGGGCGATGCCCGAAGAGATTGCACCGCTGCTTGAAGCGGTAGGCGAATACAGCAAGACCGACTATGCCGGTAACAGCTATTATGAGTGCCGTTACGGCAACTGCGACCTGGTCATCGCCTACTCTAAGATCGGAAAGGTCTTTTCATCGCTGACGGCTGCAACGATGATAGAGAAGTTCGGCGCAACGCAGCTTCTTTTCAGCGGGGTCGCCGGAGCGATCAGCAAAGAGCTGCAGATCGGCGACCTTATCGTCGCGACGAAACTGTGTCAGCACGACCTCGACATCACGGCGTTCGGTCATCCGTACGGCTATGTCCCTGAGGGCGCACAGTTCATCGAAAGCGACACAGGACTTATCGCACTCTCTCAGGAAGTCGCATCCGAACTTGGCCTGAAACTCAAAGAGGGCGTTATCGCTACGGGCGATCAGTTTGTGGCAAACCCTGAGCGCAAGGAGTGGATCGAGACGACGTTCGGTGCCGATGCGCTTGAGATGGAGGGGGCTTCGGTCGCCTGTATCTGCAGTGCGTTGAACGTTCCTTTCTTTATTCTGCGTGCTATCAGCGATACGGCGGATATGGATGCAAGTTTTGACTTCGATGCGTTTCTTGAGAGTTCGGCAAAAGTAAGTGCCGACTTTATCCTGAAAATGGTAGATCGTCTTGGCCGTTGAACTCAGTAAGAAGATCATGCGCCAGCTCGGGCGTACCAATGCCGAGTTCAACCTTATAGAAGAGGGCGACAAGATACTTGTCGGTCTGAGCGGGGGAAAAGATTCCCTGACGATGATCCATGCGATGAAAGAGCAGCAGCGCCGTGCTCCCTTTGACTTTGAGTTTATCGCCGTTACCGTCTCTTACGGGATGGGCGAGGACTTCTCGGAACTGATCCGCCACTGCAAGCTTAACGGCATCGAGCACCGTGTCTGGGAGACCAATACCTTCAGTGTGGCAAAAGACAAGATACGCAAAAACTCGTCGTTTTGCAGTTTCTTTTCGCGCATGCGCCGCGGTTCACTCTATTCCGCTGCACTGGAGCTAGGCTGTAACAAGGTAGCCCTCGGCCATCATCTTGATGATGCGGCGGAGAGTTTCTTTATGAACCTGACGTACAACGGGCATCTGCGTTCACTGGCTCCTAAATACAGAGCGGAAAACGGCCTTATTATCATCCGCCCCATGATACAGATGCGCGAACGCCAGCTTGCCGCAGCGGCAAAAGAGAACAATATGCCGACCATCGGCGATGAAGCGTGCCCTGCGATGCGCTTTGATATCAAAATGCCCCATGCCCGTGCAGAGATGAAGCTTATGCTTGCCGAGATGGAAGCGAAGCATCCAAAACTTTTCGTCTCTATGAACGCTGCATTCGGGCATATCTCGGAGGATTCCTTCTTCGACCCGGAACATTTTAATCTTTAAACCGTTCCGGACAACTAACTGTTTGTGCATTGTAAATAACACTTTCTAAAGAGCGAAAACATAATCTGATCTCCTCTGTTTTTATTTTGACCCAAAAGTTTCATTCATAGGGCCGGTAGGCCTGTTATGGCGGGAAATAGCATCTTGTTTACCGCGGATTAGTTATACTTTCAGTATGAATACAGAAGCAAACGATGGTATGAACATCTCTGTTTATCCAACGGCAGAGATGCTGGAAAAGTCCGATATGGTCATTGTCGATATCCGTACGCAGCCTGAATGGGAAGAGACCGGTGTTGTGCCCGGGTGTGAATGCGTTACGTTTTTCGATGCTTCAGGAAGTTACGATGTGGAAGCGTTTGTAGCGGCGATGGATAAACTTGGCGGGCGTGAACGCGAGATCGGCCTTATCTGCCGTACCGGTGCGCGCACCTTCCAGGTAGCGAACTTTCTTGCGCAACAGGGCTATAACGTTAAAAACCTTGCCGGCGGTGTCAAGAAGCTGCTGGGCGAAGGGTATAAGCTGGTCCCCTACAGCGCTTAGTGCGTATCTATTGTACCCTGTTCGTGTGTCTGACGGGGAGCATTGTCGTTAGGGTCGCTTTTTACCCGTTTTGCGGGGTCTTCACAGCCGCTTAAGGCCAACAGCAGTAACGTCCCCAATGTCATTTTTAGAGCTTTCATTCAATTCAATCCTTCTGTGTATACTCTTGCTTTAACCTGTCCAGGAACTCGATGATACGGATCTGGTAGGTGGATACATCTTCATCCGTACCGCATTCGATGAGCGGCTCGAGCTGTGTTATGTCGATCTTTTCCGCATAGCGCGGGACGACACGGAGTTCATCGGTAATATCTTTGATCAGAGAGTCCATATCAAGGCCGTTGTCTTCAACGACCTTTACGACATACTCTTTGGTCGTCAGCATCAATGCATTGGCTCTGGACTCATCATTATAGATACTCATGCCGGCATCTTTAACGATCTGCAGTTCGCAATCGTTGGCATCGTCGTTGGCCGCGATGACCACTGCAAAGAGTTTCGCGCGGAACTCGAGCGAGCTGTGGTGGTAGACGAAGAGCTCACGAAATGCGCTGAAGAGATAGTTTTTGAGTGTAAAGTTCAGTGCCATAACCAACCTTCGGTGAGATCATATTAACAATATGGTGGTATTATACAGCAAAAGCAGGCTTATTTACAGGTAGGTACCACGATGCGATATATGTATGGATTGATTACAGCGGCCTTCATCTTTTTCAGCGGCTGTTCAGTGCCGCAGGCGGCGCCGGAACCGCTGTCGCATTCGGTAGAGTGCAACGGCAGCGTCTATGCGTTGAACAGCGCGCAGTGTCTTGAGGATGATCTCTTCATCGAACGGATCGAACCCTATAGCGTCATCTTCATGGGCGATCACCATCTCAGCAAGAACCAGCATATGTTTGTCGCCGATACCATACGGGCACTGGGCGCGAAAGGGTATAGGATCCATCTGGCCAATGAATGGTTCTCTCCCGAAGATAACGCTCTGCTGGCGGAGTATTCACTCAAGAAGATGGACGATGGCAACTTTACCCAAAAGAGCGCATGGGAAAAACGTGTCAGTTTCGCATTCGATACTTTCAGTCCGATCTACCATGCAGTGCGAGACAACGGCGGTGTACTCTACGGGGTTAACCTGAGCAAGAGCGAGCGCAAACGCATCTCGGATGTAAACGTAACGGGCATGAGCAGCGATGAGAAGGTTTTTTTTGAGAGTCTCGATCTGAACGTCTCGGCACACCGTCAACTGCTCGCCCCCTATTTCAGCCGCTGCCACAGGCCAAAAGAAGGTGAAACCGATGAGGAGTGTCTGACACGTATGTACCGTGTACAGGTCGCCTGGGATGCGAAGATGGGACGTGAGAGTGCCAAGCTTGCCAAAGAGGTTTTGAAAACACCCAAGGACAAGCTCATCGTCTTTGTCGGTGCCATGCATATGAGCAACGGCCTCGGTGTAAACCTCCGTTTTGCCCGCGAGTCGAACCTTCCTTTTGTGACGGTGGTTCCGCAGTCATGGGATCATACCCGCGTCCTGCACGGCGAAGCCGATTTTGTCTATCTCTATGAACAGGAGAAAGCGGCCATAGAGGCGGAAGAGGCACTTATCGCGAAGCTGAAAGAGAAAAACAAAAACTGATTACGTTTAAAAGCATATTTTTTTAATTGACAAGATGAGGCTAATGCATTAAAATATCTGCCAAAAAAGGAGTTATGATGAAAGCTGTCAAATATGCATTACTATTTATGATGCTGTTGCTTGTTCCCGCTTCGGCAGGGACACTGAGTGCAGAGCAGGAGGGTTTTGTCAACAACAACACAACCCTTTATACGCAGGTAGGGATGTGGTATGAGTTCAACAAACGCAGTAACTATAACCAGACAGTCAGTACCAATTACAGTGTCGGCATCTATTTACCGCCGAACTCTGAAATCGTTCTGACTAATGATTACAACCGTAAAGGGATCTTCTTTACCTATCAGGGTGAGAAGATCATGCTGCAAAATATCGCAAAATACTCCAAGGTCAATGTCTCTGAACTCGTGGCGCGAACCTTTGGTGCCAATAAGGTCGATCTCAGCGCTTTTTCAAAAGCTGAGCGTGAGCAGATCATGAGCGGAAAGGTGGAAGTCGGTATGAGCAAAGATGCGGTGCGTATTGCCCGCGGCTATCCGCCGGCACATATGACCCCTTCGCTTGAGCGCGACAGCTGGAAGTACTGGGAAAACCGCTGGAACACAACGCTGGTCAACTTCAAAGAGGGTAAAGTCTCGGAGATCATTAACTGATCTTTCCCTTTGGATGTATACGCTCACAGGGGCGTATGCATCCACCTGAACTCCCAAAACATTAGAGCAATCTTTCTCTCTCCTGTAATAACTGCAACGCTTTTTCCGCTTTAAAAAACCGTCGTTATAATGACCTTATGACTTTTATAAGGCTTAAAGATGAAACTGAACGTATATCCCGACAAGAGGATGCTTGAAGAGTCGGATATGGTCGTTGTCGATATCCGCACCGAACCGGAGTGGCGGCAGACGGGTATCGTCAAGGGCTCGCACTGCATCACCTTTTTTGACGAGCGCGGCCGTTACGATGCGGATGCATTTTTCAAGGCGATAGATGCGCTGGGCGGCAAAGATGCCCATATCGGACTTATCTGCCGTACGGCGACACGTACGCACCAGGTGGCGATGTTCATGCATCAAAACGGCTACAAGGTGCAAAACCTTCTCGGCGGGGTGATGAAGCTCATCGACGAGGGGTATGAACTGGTTCCTTACGAAGGGTGAGCAGATGTTTGCCGTTCATAAAAACATATGTGATATAAACGCTCTATAATAGAGATCTCAGAGTACGGTAAAGGAGGAGTATGCAGATATATAACCCGTTTAAACAGCTGCTTTTACTCTTGCTGCTACTCTCTTCAGCACTCGGTGCCAAAGAGGCTCTCAACGGTACGACGGCACTGCTGACGTTTGAAAAAGTACCGCCGAATGCGACACTCCATTATGAAAACAGGAGCATTCCGCTGCTTTCACACCCTCTCAACCCTTTACAGAAGATAGCGCTTCTACCCATAAACTATCGCAGCAAAACGGGAGAAAAAAAGCTCTCGCTGCAGTGGGGAGAGAAGTCGCAGTCCTTTGCGTTCCGGGTGAAAAAAGGCGACTATGCCTTTGAAAGCATCACCGTTGCCCCCTCCAAAGTGACACCGGCCAAAAAAGATACGAAGCGCATCGCCCAGGAGTTCCATGAGGCGATGGCACTCTACAACAGCTTTACGCCCCAACGCTACTGGAAAGCGCCTTTTATCGAGCCGATGACAAGCCGCATTACCAGCCCTTTCGGTACGGCGCGAAACTATAACGGCAAACTAAAGAGTTTTCATTCGGGAACAGACTTCAAAGCCGAAACGGGTACGCCCGTATATACCATAAATGACGGGGTAGTAGTGATAGCCAGAGATCGCTATTATGCCGGTAATTCGGTAGTAGTCGACCACGGCGAAGGGCTCTACAGCTGTTATTATCATCTGAGCCGCATAGATGTCAACGTGGGCGACAGCGTTGCAAAAGGCCAACAGCTCGGACTCACAGGGGAGACGGGAAGGGTGACGGGACCGCACCTGCATTTCGCGGTGATGCTGCACGGAGTGCAGGTCGACCCGCTGCAGCTGATCGAAACCCTAAACAGCCTTTTTTAGCGGCCGCGTAATAATGCTTTTAGAATCCGGAACAATAACTGCATTGGCTTTTGTATCCCCACAGATCAAGAATTTGACAAGCAGCTTCCACACCGGCCGTGTTGCCTGAACAACCGTAGATCCATGCGGTCTGGCACTCCGTCTCAATCTGAACATCTACATTCATAGGAATGTAGTCTCCACATGTGTCACTTTCGGCATAAACAGGGTCATCTGCCAAGATGGTGTCCATGTAGAACCAGTCAGTCGGTTCAATGACAAGCGATTTATGCACCCCGTCAACACTGAAAGGCTGGACAACACTGCCTTGCGCATCGGTATAGGGTTTCCACCACGCCAGACCAGTATAATTACCGCTTGCAACTGAAGCTCCGTACTCATTTGCGACCCAGTCTGCCATGGCATAGAAACTGATCGAATCTACGATGGAACCGTCCGGTGCCAGTACGTGCCAGTATATATCATCAGTGATGTATGCTACATCTTGTTGATGAGTGTCTCTGACGAGTAGTACTTTGTAACCCTCTCCTATATCGCGCAGGGTTGTCCACTCGGAATCTGTCATCGTTGCATTTGGATGTGTAGGAGTAACTGTCAGATAATTT
>JBFEWT010000113.1:0-7294 GCA_041546225.1 Sulfurimonadaceae bacterium | reverse complement strand
TCGTTCCGGATCCTTGTAGGCCACCCCATACACTACTACATCATTACCGGCTATATCGTCGTGGTCTCTTTGACCTATTTCGTTCCGCCGGAGATCGTCGGGCTCGCCTATGACTCGGGCGGGGTAACCACGTCAACGGTCACCGTACCGCTGGTCGCCGCGCTGGGGGTGGGCCTCGCATCCAGTATCCGCGGCCGGAATCCGGTCATCGACGGCTTTGGCCTCATCGCTTTCGCCTCGTTGACTCCGATGATCTTCGTACAGGTCTATGGTCTCATCGTCTACACCTTCGGTGCGCAGGAAAGCACTGTTGAGATCATCGAGACAGCGGCACATGCGGGAGCTGCCGTAACCTCTATGGCCGACAATGCGGCGGCACTCTTCTGGGAGCTGGTCGCCGTCATCAAAGATGTCATGCCGATCCTGATCGTCATCTTCTTCTTTCAATACGTCATCATTAAGAAGCAGGTGCCGCACCTGCCCAAGATCGCCCTGGGGATCGTCTTCGTCATCATCGGGCTCTATGCGTTCATCGTCGGCCTCGAGATGGGGCTCTTTCCCATCGGAGAGACGATGGCGGAGCAGCTGACATCGCAAGAGAACCTGCTCTATATCTACCTCTTCGGCTTTCTTATCGGCTTTTCGACGACGATGGCCGAACCCGCCCTGCTCGCCATCGCCATGAAAGTCGAAGAGATCTCAGCGGGCCGGATCAAGCAGATGGTCCTGCGTACCACCGTGGCGCTAGGTGTCGCCGTGGGCATCGCATTGGGAGCCTACCGCATCGTTCAGGGCGACCCCATACACTACTACATCATCGCAGGCTATCTCATTGTCATTGTATTGACCTATTTTTCCCCGCGCTACATCATCCCGATCGCATATGACTCGGGCGGCGTCACCACTTCTACGGTCACCGTGCCGCTGGTAGCGGCACTGGGACTGGGACTTGCGAGCAACATTGACGGGCGCAGTCCGCTTATCGACGGTTTTGGCCTCATCGCCTTTGCGTCGCTGTTTCCGATGATCACCGTCATGGCGTACGGCATCATCACCGAATATTCAGTTAAAAAAGAGGAGCACACATGAAGTTTTCCATAGTTATTGCCATTGTCTCGGACGCACTCGAAGAGAAAGCGGTCGACATCGCCAAAAAGAACGGTGCCGGCGGCGTAACACTTTTAACAGGAAGAGGTATCGGTCTAAACGAAAAGAAGACGTTCTTCGGTCTTACGTACGAGCGGGCCGAATCGGTCCTCTTTTTTATCCTGGAAAAACGGACATCGCTTAAAGTGATGAAAGCCCTGAATAAAGAGCTGGACCTTGAAAACAGCGGTGACGGTATCGTCATTACGATGCCGATCGAGCATCTCGCCGGTATTTCAGCGAAACAGTATGAACTTTTTCAAGAACAGATCAAAGAGGAGATATAGAATGAAACAGGTACTTGTCCAGGATATAATGACCCCCATGGACCGTGTTATAACCATCTCGCCGCTGGCTAAAGTGCGTGAACTGCTACAGTTGATGCAGGAAAAAAATGTCAAGTCCGTCGTCGTCGAACGCAGTAATGTCCACGACGCTTTCGGGCTGGTGACCTACACAAGTGTCCTGCATGCCATCTTCGCTGAAGACGGGGATATGGACCTCATCAATGTCTACGACATTGTCGCCAAGCCTATCATCTCCGTCCGCAGTGAGCTTGATATCAGGTATGCTGCGAAGATGATGGTACAGCACAAGGTCAACCGTCTGCTGGTTACAAATAACAATGAACTTCTCGGTCTGGTCTCGATGAACGACATCGTCCAGGTCCTAATGGAAGAAGCTGCAGGAGAATAATATGAGTACAACCGCATTTACACAGATAGCCGAATTCGGCAAACGTCTTATGGGTGAAAACGAAATCGAAAAATGTCTGGAGCTGATCTCCGAAGAGGCCAAGGTCCTTGTTGAAGCGGAACGCTGTTCAATCTTTATGGTCGACGCCGATTCCAACATGCTCTGGAGCAAACTCTCCGACGGGCTCGGGCGTATCGCCATCGGTCTTGATTCGGGTATTGCAGGAGACACCTATAAGAAACAGGAGCCGCAGATAGTCAACAAGCCCTATCAGGATGAGCGCTTCATGTCAAAGATCGATGCCAAAAGCGGTTTCGTCACACGCAACATCCTGACCATTCCCATTTTCAGTTCAAAACGTGAGATCATCGGTGTCATCCAGCTGCTCAACAAAGGCAACGGCGACTTCGACGAAGCCGATGTCGAGACACTCACCTTCTTTGCCAACTTCATCAGCGGCACCCTTGAACTGGCGATGCTGAAGCAGTAGGTTTACAAAAGATTTTTCTTTACCCAGTATGAGAGGGCGTAGAGCCCCCAGACATGCTGCTTGAAGCGTCCTCTGCGTGCCATCTCAAGGTAGCGTTCCAGCACCTCTTTGTTAAACATGCCCGTCTGCTCGTTCACCTCGCTGATAAGATCGATCTTCCCCGATGCGATGAGCCACTCCATATAGGGGTTCGAGAAACCTTTCTTCTTGCGCTTGAGCACATCGGTCGGCAGGTAGGCACACGCTATCTTCTTAAGCAGCGATTTTGTCACGCCGTCGCGGTAACGAAGCTGCGGGTCGATACTGAAGACTGTCTCCACCAGCCGGTGGTCTAGGAACGGGGTGCGCGACTCTATACTGTGCGCCATCGAGACCCGGTCGAGCTTGGCGAGGAAGTGCTCCGCCTGAAAGAGCTTGAGGTCGATGAAACTGTACCAGATGCTCTCATCATCATAAGCGCTTGCCTCATACGCGTCGCGGTAGGGCTGCAGGAAACGCAAGCCGTCATTGTCTTTGACGTTACGCCGCAGCAGAGCGTTTTTCTGCAGGTCCGTAAACTTCTCCCCCGACGTCCTGAAGAGGAGTTTGTCATCGAAGATGCGTTTGTACCACTCCCACTCGCGGTTCATCGAGAAGTTCGCGCGGAAATACTTTTTGAGCCAGTTCTTATGCTGAAGCGTCGCCGCTTTCTCTATGTCGAGGTACTCGAAATACTGCCGGTACCCCAGGAAAAGCTCATCGCTCCCCTCACCGCTGAAGACCACTTTATACCCGTCGTGGGCGATACGTTCAAAGAGCAGGTAAAGCGGTACCGCAGCCGGGTCGTTGAGCGGCTCGTCCAGACTCTCAAAGACCGTCTCGCTGGCAGTGATGAACTGCTCTTGGGAAATCTCCACTTCGATGTTGCGCAGGCCAAGCGCCTCGGCCGTCGCTCTGGCATTGGCGCGCTCGTCATAGTTTTGAAATGCGTCATAACCCAGTGTATACGTGGTGAACTCCCGGCCATGCTTCTTCGCCAGAGCGGCAAGCATCGCGCTGTCGACCCCGCCCGAGAGCAGAGACGCCATCGGCACATCGGCCTCGAGACGCAACGCAGTCGCCTCTTCGAGTCGCATCTCCAGTTGCCTAAGCGCGTCAGTTTCCGATGTTATACACGCTCCCTCACGCTTCAAGGCACTGTAGTAACTGGTCTTCGTAACTTTTCCGTTCTCATAACAGAGGTACTCGCCCGCTTCGAGCTTCTGGATACCTTTGTAAAAAGTGTGCGGCGGGGTCGGCGCGAGGAATCCCAGGTAGCTCATAAGCGCGTCATCGTTCATCTTGACCGACGACAGAAAAGGCACCAGTGCCTTGATCTCCGAAGCGAAGGCAAACTGCTCTCTTCGCTCACAATAGAAGAGCGGTTTTTTGCCCAGACGGTCGCGTATGAGATAGAGTTTTTCGCCGTCTTTGAGCGCGATGGCGAACATACCGACAAGGTGATCGACGAACCCGATCCCCCACTGCAGATATGCGGCGATGAGCACTTCGGTGTCGCTGCCGGTCTGAAACGCAAAAGGGAGCTGTTCGCGCAGCGCTTTAAAGTTGTAGATCTCGCCGTTGAAACTGAGCAGTATTTCGCCATGGCGCATCGGCTGGTGCGAGCGTGCGTCGAGGTCCATGATGCTCAGACGGTTGTGAGCGAAGAAAAGCCCAGGCTCTTCGACAATGCCGCAGTAGTCGGGCCCGCGGTGCGCCATCTTCCCAAGGGCTGCACGTGCCAGTGCGGGGTTATACTCACCGAGGATACCGAAGACTGCACACATTACGCTTCTGCTTTCATTACAGGCTGCTCTTTTTCAAAAAAGACCGTGAAATCATGCGGCAGGTAGCCCCGCCTCACCTCCACCTTTTTCGCCCCAAGCTCTTTGCCCAGTGCGATCATCTCATCGGGCTGAAAATAGTTGTAGACCATCGATGCGTCTTTGCCTTCGAGCAGGTTAAAAACAAACCCTTTTTTCGCGGCATCGAAACAGCGCCGTATAAAAAGATGCGTCTCGAAACGGGTCAGGATGTTCATCGCCCCGCTGCAGAGATAGTAGTCCGCTGTGGGCAGCGAGTCATGCAAGACATCGCATCTGATGATTTCGCATCCCGTACGCTGCCGCGCTTCCTCACACATCTCCTCCATCAGCTCCAGTCCCACATACTGCGCGGGAGCGCGCTGCGCTTTCTCTAGGTAGAGATAAAGGTCGGCAAAGCCGCATCCCGCATCGACGACACTCAACGCGCCCACCCCGTCGGGTAAAAATGAGCTGAGGATTTCAAAACGGGCATGCTGACTCTCCTGCGAGTTCCAGTGCAGCGCCCTGGGGCTCACACCGTGTTTCGATAATGCTGCGGCATAAAAAGTTTTCGTATCGATTCTGGGCACTTAACCATCTTTTTTCATGATTTCTGTTACAATTACTCGATTATTACTATGACATTATAAATTATAACAACTAAGTGAACCCTATGATACCTTTATCGGTGCCCCAGAAAAATGTCGTCATGTCCATTTTCCAAGACGATGTTAAAACTGTAAAAAAATATTTCGGCGCTATCTCATTCGACTTCGACGAGTCGTTCGAATATGCTGCATTCAAAGACTTTATCTTCTCCGCTGCAGGCATGTTCAAAGAGATCGATATGGGTATTTACAACAAAGAGCTTGTCGGAAAGTTCAAAACCATCCAGCTGCTCGATTCCAAATATGCCGATTTTCTCCGCAGAAGCAAACATGTACTCAAACTGTATGAAACCGATTTTCTGCACGAGCAGGAAGTCTATATGCAGGAGAAGAAGAACTACGACGGACTGGTCGCCCTGCTGCAGACACTCATCTCAAAAGAGAAAAGTTTTTTTGAACTGCGCAACAAGCTTGAAGCGCAACTGAAAGACCCGGAACTCAAACTGAGCAGAGCACAGCGCGAAGAGCTTGACAAAAAACTCAAAGCAACCCGCAGAAGCCATGTCGATGCCGTCCACCAGCTGGGTGAAAGCAAAAAAGAGATCGATGCGCTGCACAAGATACTGACCGCTTTCGAAGAGCAGCACAAAGCCGAGTTCCTGGAATTTTTCAAAAATGTCAGCGAAAAACTCGACTACCAGTACACCCAGTCACTGAGCTACTTCGGCTATGAATTCAACGAAACGCTCTTTGTGCAGTCGGAACGCTCTGCCTTGATACAAAAGTTCAAGAAAGATGCCGATATCAAAGGGGAACTGAGCATCTGCAAATATGTCGAGTATTACCTGCGCAACGTCAACCCTGATGCCCTGGCCGACCCTAAAAAAGGCGCCCTGCTCAACAAGGCAAAACGCTACTGCAAGAACAAAAAAGAGCGCGAAAACCTTTTCTAACCGCTATATTACCCGCAGCTACTGCGGTTTCTCCTGCGCATCGCGCATCGCCGTATAGGTAAAACGGACAAAACAGCGCCACTCATAGCTGTCGATGCGCTCACAGGTACAGCGCGTCATGTCGACAACCTCATACTTCTCTTTCGCCTGCGTCCTGGCCTTCTGACAGGCACTGTCTTCGTAGCGGTCGATCGCACTCTCAAGATCTTTGTGAAGCTCACCCTCTGCCATCAGCAGCGTCGTAATCATTAGTAAAAACAGTTTTTTCATAAGTGGAAGCATAAAGGGTTTTGTGTAAAATGCAGCTTATGAAAAGCATCCATGCAGCCGAGCTCGGCGGAACCCTCTTCGTCCCCGCCTCGCACAAGCACCTCGAAACCATCGCCCGCGGTGAAAAATTCCCGCGACTGCGCTCGGTCGTCTTCGACACGGAAGACGGGCTTGACGAAGCCGCCCTGGATGAAGCACTGCAACGGCTGCGAGCACTGCTGCCGACCTTCGGACCGACACCCCTTTTCCGTTTTATCCGGCCTCGCAATGCAGACGTACTGCAGCAGCTGCTGAGCATGGAGGGCATCGAAAAGATCGACGGCTTTGTCCTGCCAAAATTCGGGCTTCAAAATGCTCATGAATATCTTTCACTGATGCAACAGCATGATGGTTTTTCATTTATGCCCTCCATCGAAGGCGAAGAGCTCTTCAATGCGGCCAGCCTCCACACTCTCAAGAAGATGCTGCTGCCATACAACAATCGTATCATCGTCATACGCTTCGGCGCAGAAGATATGCTCCGCCAGCTCGGTATGCGGCGCGACTGCGACACATCGCTCTACGACCTCTGCGCCACCTCGCAGGTCATAGGCACCCTGCTCGGCGTCTTCAAGCCAGCAGGCTTTTCCGTAAGCGCCCCGGTCTACCGCTGTTTTAAAGATCACGAAGGATTTGAGAAAGAGGTTTTGAGGGATCTAAAAGAGGGGCTGATAAGCAAGACTATTATTCATCCTGATCAGATTGAGGGTGTTGAGCGGCTCTACAGGGTGAGTGAAACGGAACTTGATGAGGCTAGGCAAATCATAGACTCCGAACATGCGGTGTTGAATATCAGTGATACGATGGCTGAGAAGAGTACGCAGGTGCCGTGGGCCAAGATCATTATAAGGCGTTCAGAACTCTATGGAGTACCTGATTTAACGGAATTCACATCTATTTAACCTGCAGCTGCTTTTGAAGTGCTATAATATATTCAAATTTGTTATGCGGATAGCTAGGTTTGATACGGAGTAATAAGTGAACTTAAACAATAAAACGATATTAGTAACCGGTGCGGATGGCTTTATTGGTTCACACCTTACAGAGATGCTGGTAAAAAAAGGCTGCAAAGTCAAAGCACTCAGTCAATACAACTCGTTTAACTACTGGGGATGGCTAGAAGACGTCGACTGCCTTGGCGAGATCGACGTGCTCAACGGCGATGTGCGCGACCCGCACTACTGCAAACATATCACCAAAGATGTGGATGTCATTTTTCACCTCGCCGCACTCATCGCTATTCCCTACTCCTATGTAGCACCCGACAGC
>JBFEWT010000148.1:0-4353 GCA_041546225.1 Sulfurimonadaceae bacterium | reverse complement strand
GCTCAGGTATGCCTTCATTGTCTCTGCGGGGAGTGTGGGGTGGCTTTTGTAGATAATCGGCCGCTTCAATGCGTCAGCGCTGCGCAGCAGCAGCTTTGTCTCTTGAGGGCTGTGGCTTCCGAGAATGACGATGTCGCGGCGCTCAAGCGGTGTCTGTTGATCCCATTCAAAGAGTTGCCTGTAGCGCAGGGAAGGTCCGGTCTCATAAGGGATGTGGTCTCTATGCTGAAGGTACTGATGCCCGTTTACCAGTATGCGGTGCGGTGCGGTACCGAGTTCCACATCCAGGTCGTCCACAATACTGTTGAGGTAGGTGGGGTAGTTGAGGTAGAGTTGACAACCGGTCACGTCTATGGTTGGATCAGCTTCTTTAAGGGCCAAGGCGAAACTTCGGTCCGGCGCCTGAAACTCATGCCATGAGAATATCTTCTTTATTTTTGTGCGGTGTGCAACACGTCTTCCGACAAGATAGCGGACTAAGCTTTCGAAACTGCTGTTTTTTATATCGTCTAAAAGTTCGCTGTTAAAGAGCTTGTCCAGCTCACCTGACTCTTGCTGGATCAGGCGCAGTGTCATGAAAGGGTAGCGTATGATGTAGCCTGTGAGCCTAAGCAGGTCACTGGCGCAAAGCAGATCGAACTCGAAGATAAACGCTCTGCCGTCGTGTTTAAAGATCTTCAGCAGCGGGATGATCATGAAAGGGTTATGCCGTATCCCGTAGAGGCGGACGAGAAATGTGTAGTCGACTCCCCGTTTTTCCAGCAGGTCGTAAAGACCTGGAAAGTAGTTCTCTTCGATGGAGTTTTTTTCAAGAATAGGGTTGACAAGGAAAAACAGATCGATAGCTATCGGTGCTGTGGGCAGTGCTTTTCGCCCAGCGAAAAGGCGGTAGAACAAGAAGGTGGCGGCGTAGATGAAAAGCTTGTAAAAGTTTTTGAGGTAAAACTGCGCGGTCGCTTTGAAAAAACGCAGGTATTTGCCGCTTTTTGGTCTGCTCTTCTCAAAAAAATGGAGTGGAAAACGGCTTGCATAGGGGTTGAGTATCAGTGTCGGATTGATGACGCTGAAAAGATCACGCGGGCTTTTTCGTTTGACTTCATGTATGTAGTCTGTCAGCTCGTCGCGGTTCTCTTTGAAAGAGCGGTAGAGTGCTTTGGGATCCATCAGCATGCTTCCCATGCAAAGGTTTCGAAACGCTCGATGTAGTCGAACGTCCTGAGTTGCGGGTTGTTATAGCCGTAGAAACGGACATGGTTGGCGTGCGCGGCTTCGTAGTCGTTGATGCTGTCGCCGATGAGAATGAGTTCATCGTGGTTGTAGCCGTAGTGTGTGATGATATTGGCGACGATTTGGGTTTTGGGGGTAGGTGAACCTTCGATGGAACGGAAATAGGAAGTGAGCCCGAAATAATCGCACAGCCGGTTGAGCTCATTGTGCTCTGCTCCGGAAACGATATGCATCGTCACATCTGCTGCGTGGGTTTTGATAAATGCGACGGTTTCGCTTATGAGGTTGTTGCGGTCGAAGAGTGCCTTGGCAATGGTGTCGGCAAATGCATCGGCGTAACGCCGGATCTCCTCCTCGCTGATCTGCCGGCAAAGGATCTTCTCGAAGAAGTAGCGGATCTTTTCAAAGCGGGAGACTCCGCCGTTGGCGTAGTGATACGTCTCTATTTCAGCGAGAGCCTCGGCGGGAAAATCGGCGAAGATAGTTTTGAATCCTTCGCCTTTGATGCGCATGGAGTCGAGTATGACCCCGTCAAAATCGAAAAGTATCGCCTTAATCATGAAGTTCTCCGAAGACGGTACAGGGCAGGCCGTCGCAACCGTCAATCCGCAGCGGTGCGATGATGACCTTCTTCAGACGGGTCGCCAAATCGACTTGGCGAAGGTCCATGTCTTCAAGGATCAGCAGGGGGTCTTGGGGGTTCAGAAAGACTCTGTGCGCCTCACGGCCGACGAGACGTTCAGTGAAGCTTGAGATGGAGATGGAGTCGAAGCCGACGATGCGAACATTTGGCAGATGTTGACGGAGATAGGCATAAAGGGCGGGATCAAGCCCGTAGTTCTCTGCCCAAAAGCTCTCTTCACCCCGTCTGTAACAGATACCGGTTTTTATGATAAGCAGGTCCGTTTGTGCATAATCGACATCGCCGAGCGCGGCGATGACTTCATCATGGAGTACGGCGCCTTTGGGTTCGACTTCGATGAGAAGCGGGTGCGTAAATACCCAGAAGTCCGCATCATAGGCCTCGATGGTCTGCCCGTCGTCATGAAAGTGGTAGGGGAGGTCGATATGTGTACCGATATGTACGGTTGTTTCCATGGTGCTGTCATTGGTGACATCACCGCGCGCTATGGACGCTTTTTTCTCCAGCTCAAAGCGGTTTCTGTTCCCGTAGGTAGGCGTATCGGCGTTGAGTCTGTAGGAGAGAAACAGCATGGGGTCAGTCGTGCATCTTTTCCGAGATCACTTTGATGCACTCCAGCAGCCCCTGGCCCATATCGATGTAAGGGTTCGCTACCAGTTTTTTGGCTACGGTAGGATGGAAGGCGTAGGGGGTGATCTTATAGTGTCCGGCCTGTGTCGTATCGGACTGCTGTATGTCGATACGGTTGCCCATGATCTCACTGATCATGGTCAGCAGTTCGAGGCGTTTGAGCTTTTCGACACCGGTCAGGATGACATGCTCATTGATATACTGTGTATCCTCAAGGATATCCACGGAGAGTTTGGCAGCATCGGCGGCGTGAATGTATTCGCGGATCTCCTGTCCGTCGCCTTTGTACTGCAGTACGCCGCTTTGCAGCGCATCGGAGAGGATGTTGTAGATGTAGTTGTTGTGGCTGGCGCGCTCGCCGTAGAGTGAACCGTAGCGGATGATGCTGTATTCAAGGCCATACTGCTTGTAGTACTCTTCGGTCAGTTTTTCCGCCGTATGCTTGCTGATACCGTAGAAAGAGCCTTCATTGCTCAGTGCATAGGCACTGCTGGCGTAGACAAAACGTTTGACGCTGCTGCTCTGACGGCACGCTTCGAGAATGTTCAGATGGCCGATGACGTTGATCTCCATCGTCTCTGCCGGTTTGCCGATCGCCTCGTCGAGGTTGGCAATGGCGACGAAGTTATAGACGATCTCGGCACCTTCGATAAGAGGCTGAAGGGAAGCGCGGTCCATGATGTCGACCTGTACGAAGCGCTGGCTCTCCTGCAGGTACTCCGAAGGAGCGATATCGGCGACGACAACCTCATAATCCCTGCGGGTCAGTTCATCGCAGACATAGCCGCCTAAAAAGCCGCTTCCTCCGAATACGACTACTTTTTTACGATTGCTCATGTGTCACCTTGCTGTAGTGAATTTTGATAGTTCTCATAGTTTATAATACTTCCGAAGATGCTCGATCGCACTCATTCCCATCGCTTCTACCGCCTCTGCGGCATTCCCGCCGATATGGGGTGTGCAGATGAGGTTTGGCAGCTCAAGCAGCTCGCTGTCGCTTGGCGGTTCTTCCACATAGGCGTCGATAGCCGCCCCGGCAATGGACCCTTTTGTCAATGCTTCTTTTAATGCGTTTTCATTGACGATGCCGCCGCGTGCGGTGTTGAGCAGGTAGGCGCTCTCTTTCATCATCTCCAGGGCCTCTGTGCCGATAAGGTTCTGCGTACTTTCGTCCAGCGGTGTGTGAATGGTAATGATGTCTGCTTCCTGATAGATCGTCTCTTTGGAGACGGATTTTAGGCCGTTTTCGCGGTAGTAGAGTTCCTGATCGATGATGTCATTGACAAGAATAGTGCAGTTGAACGGTTTCAGAAGACGGACAAGCTCTTTGCCGATATGCCCCACACCGATGATACCGACTGTCTTGCCGCTAAGCTGCATGCCGCCGCTTTTGTTCCATGAGCCGTTTTTGAGCTGGTTGGCGGTGACGAAAAGGTTGCGGCAGAGCATCAGCATGAAGCCAAGCGCCATCTCGGCAACGGAGAGGCGGTTGACCCCGCCGGTCCAGCCGATGTTAACACCGCGTTTTTCACACGCTTCAAGGTCGATATTGTTGAGACCGACGCCGTACTTGGCGACGATCCTGAGATCGGGACAGGCCGAGAGTACTTCATCGTCGATCGGTTCCAGGCCGACGATGACGGCATCGGCATCCTGGATGAACGCAATCAGCTCATCTTTGGAAAACCGTTTCCCCTCAAGATTGAGCCTGGCGTCGGGAAAGCTGGAGAAGATCTCTTTTTGAAGCGTCTCGTTTTTGGAAAAAGAGGGAGAGGTGGCTACGATCTTCATGTATTTAAACCTTTTTGCATATCACCATCATATGTGAACTCAGTAGATTGTTGGAAATAAAG